>JAEXPG010000218.1 GCA_023447015.1 Verrucomicrobiota bacterium | reverse complement strand
GGACTGGACCGTGCGCCGCGGCGAACACTGGGTGATCCTCGGGCCCAACGGTGCGGGGAAAAGCTCCCTGCTGGCCGCGCTCACCGGCTACCTCACACCCTCCGGCGGCGAGATCGAGGTGCTCGGCCGCCGCTTCGGCCACAGCGACTGGCGCGAGCTGCGCGAGCACATCGGCGTCGTCGGCGCCGGCATGCAGCGGCTGATCGAGCCCGACACCACCGCGTTCGAGACGGTGCTCGGCGGCCACCGCGCGATGATCAACCCCTGGGGGAGGTTCCCCGCCGCCGCCCGGCGCCGGGCGCGCCGGCTCCTCGCGCAGGTGGGGCTGGCCCACGCGGCCGACCGCTCCTGGCTGCAGCTTTCCGAGGGCGAACGCCAGCGGACCATCCTCGCCCGCGCCCAGATGGCGCACCCGCGCCTGCTCATCCTCGACGAACCCTGCGCCGGCCTCGATCCCGTCGCCCGTGAGGAGTTCCTCGCCAGCCTCGCCCACTTCACCCGCGCCCGCCGCGGCCCCGGCCTCGTGCTGGTGACGCACCATGTCGAGGAGATCGTCCCCGGCTTCACGCACGCGTTGCTCCTGCGCGCCGGCCGCGCCCTCGCCGCCGGCCCGGTCCGGACCACCCTCACCTCGGCGCGGCTGAGCGACGCCTTCGGCAAGGCAGTGCGGCTCAACCGCCGCACCGGCCGCTACGCGTTGCGCGTCATCGGCCCGCGGACGGCGAGCTGACCGCCGCCGTTGCGACGAGAATCCGAGCCCGGCGCCCCTGTGGCCCGGGAGGCGCGGCTTTTTCCCTTGTCGCCTGCCGGGGTGCGCCGCCAGCGTTTCGCCGCCCTTTCGAACTCGGTCCGCATCCCAAACCCCTGCGGAACGGGACGACGCCATGCACCCCGCATGGAAGTCCGCGAGAAGGCTAATGAGAGACACGATCTACTCATAACAGTCCAATGAACGAATACATCGCTGAAGTCATCGAAACGATGGCCCGCCGCAATGCCGGCGAGCCCGAATTCCTCCAGGCGGCCAAGGAAGTCCTTGAGTCGCTCGGACCCGTGGTCGAGCGCCACAAGAAGTACAAGGATCACCGCATCCTCGAGCGCGTCGTCGAGCCGGAGCGCCAGATCATGTTCCGCGTGGCGTGGACCGACGACAAGGGCCGGGTCCAGGTCAACCGGGGCTTCCGCGTCCAGTTCAACAGCGCCATCGGACCGTACAAGGGCGGCTGCCGCTTCCATCCCAGCGTCAACATCGGCATCCTGAAGTTCCTCGGCTTCGAGCAGATCTTCAAGAACTCGCTCACCACCCTGCCCATGGGCGGCGGCAAGGGCGGTTCCGACTTCGATCCGAAGGGCAAGAGCGACGCCGAAGTCATGCGCTTCTGCCAGAGCTTCATGACCGAGCTCCAGCGCCACATCGGCGCCGACACCGACGTGCCCGCCGGCGACATCGGCGTGGGCGGCCGCGAGATCGGCTACATGTTCGGCCAGTACAAGCGCCTCCGCAACGAGTTCACCGGCGTGCTCACCGGCAAGGCCATCAAGTGGGGCGGCTCGCTCATCCGTCCGGAAGCCACCGGCTACGGCGCGGTCTATTTCGCGCAGGAGATGCTCAAGACCCGCAACGACGGGCTCCAGGGCAAGATCTGCACGGTGTCCGGCTCCGGCAACGTCGCCCAGTTCACCGTCGAGAAGCTCAACCAGCTCGGCGCCAAGGCCGTCACCCTCTCCGACTCCGACGGCACCATCTACGACCCGGCCGGCATCTCCCCGGAGAAGCTCGCCTACGTCATGGAGCTCAAGAACGTCAAACGCGGCCGCATCAAGGACTACGCCGACAAGTTCGCCGGCGCCAAGTACCTTGAGGGCCAGCGCCCGTGGTCCGTCGCCTGCGATTGCGCATTCCCGAGCGCCACGCAGAACGAGGTCACCGGTGAAGAGGCCAAGGTGCTCCTGAAGAACGGCTGCGAGCTCGTCTCCGAAGGCGCCAACATGCCCTCCACCCCGGAGGCCATCGAGGCCTACCTCGCCGCGAAGATCCTCTACGGCCCGGGCAAGGCGGCCAACGCCGGCGGCGTCGCCCCCTCCGGCCTCGAGATGTCGCAGAACTCCATGCGCATGAGCTGGAGCCGCGAGGAGGTCGACCAGCGCCTCCACAACATCATGATCAACATCCACCAGAACTGCGCCAACACCGCCAAGGAATACGGCCAGGCTGGCAACTACGTGCTCGGCGCCAACATCGCCGGCTTCACGAAGGTTGCCGATGCGATGATCGACCAGGGCGTGCTCTGAGCGCGTTTCCGGTTTCCGCTTCCACGGCCGCGCCCTGCAAGGGGCGCGGCTTTTTCATTCTGCCGCCGGTCGCGGCCGCCGTCCGCTTCGTCCGGCGCCCGGACCGTCCAACCGGTTCAACTTCGCCTCCGGCCTCCGCCGTGGATCATCGGGCCCAGGATGAGAAACACCACCCCGTTCGCACTCCGCCGCCCGCTCCCGCCGACCGCCTGGTTGCCGCTCCTCCTCTTCGTGGCGACCTTTCTCGTTTCCCCCGCCCTGGCCCGCAGCCCCTACCTCCATCACAGGCCGAGCCGCCCCCGACCAAGTGAGACCGAGGAGAAGTTCACCGTTCTCGGCGACCACGGCGACGCGACGCTGCGCGAGGCGCTGGCCGCGGCGATGCGCGCCGAGAAGACCGCCCTCCGCGGTTATCTCGTCCGCGTGCGCGAGCCCGATGGCGAAGAACTGGCGGCGATCTACCTCGTGTCGTTCCGCCGGGAAGAGGAGCAACTCGGCCGGCTGGGGCACCTCTACGCGCAGGCCACCGGCGACGCCAGGGTCTGGCTCGCCTTTGCCCAGCCGGACTCGGTCAACCGACAGATCCACCGCTGCACGCCGTTCTACCGGGCCGAGATCAAACCCGTGCCGCCCGATCCACGGCACCAGACCCGCCACTACATCCTCGGCGTGATCACGATGGCGGGGGTGGTGTTCCTTCTCTGGCAACTGATCCGCCGCCTCCTCGTCTGATCCGAAACCGCCCAGCCTCCACGTTGTCGGGTTGAAATCCCGCGACGCCCCACGCTTACTCCCGCCATGCCGCGCTCCATCGCTTTCACCACCGGCCTGCCCGGTCTCGACCAGGTTCTCCACGGCATCGAGGCCGGCGACAACGTCGTCTGGGAGGTGGACGACCTCGAGGAGTACCACGAGCTCATCGGCCCGTACACGACCGCCGCCCGCCGCGCCGGCCGCCACCTCATCTACTTCCGCTTCGCCGACCACCCCGCCCTCGTCCCCGATTCCGCCGGCGCCGAGATCTGCCGGGTCGACCCGTCCGGCGGATTCGAGAACTTCGTGCGCGATGTCCACGCGGTCATCGAGCGGGCCGGCCGCGGCGCCGTCTACGTCTTCGACTGCCTTTCCCACCTCGCCGACATCTGGCGCTCCGACCAGAGCCTGGGCAACTTCTTCATGCTCACCTGCCCCCGTCTCTTCGATCTGGAGACGGTGACCTACTTCGGCCTCTACCGCGACAAGCACTCGAGCTACGCCCTCGACCCGATCCGCAGCACGACCCAGTTCATGCTCGACCTGTTCCGCCTCGACGGACGCCTCTATGTGCGCCCGATCAAGGTGCAGCACCGCTCGCGCGAGGCGATGAACACGATCCACGTCCGCCAGGGCGAATCCTTCCTGCCGGTCAAGGAGAGCGCCGTGCTCGCGCAGATCCTGTCCCGCACCCAATGGCCGCGGCTCCAGAGCGACCGCCGCTCCGGCTACTGGCGCAAGCTCTTCGCCGAGGCCCAGAGCGTCTCCGACGCCTTCAGGGCGGGCCGCTGCACCAAGGAGCAGTACGACGAGATGCTCGCCCGCGTTCGCTGGTCGATGCGCGTGCACCGCTCGGGCATCGCCCCGCTCGTCGAGAAATACCTGACACTGGAGGATTTTCTCACCATCCGCGACCGCATGATCGGCATCGGCTCCGTCGGCGGCAAAACCCTCGGGATGCTCGTCGCCCGCGCCATCCTGCGCGAACGCGACCCCGACATCGCCGGCAAGCTCGAGGCCCACGACTCCTTCTTCGTCGGCGCCGAGGTGTTCATCACCTTCCTCGTCCAGAACAAGGTCTGGTGGTTGCGCGAGCAGCAGAAGAACGACGAGACCTTCCTCCAGGGGCTCGAGGAGGGCCGCCGCCACATCACCCACGGCCGCTTCCCCGCCAACATCATGGAGCAGTTCCAGGGCATGCTCGATTACTTCGGCGAGTCGCCCTACATCGTGCGCTCCAGCTCCATCCTCGAGGACGCCCGC
>JAEXPG010000076.1 GCA_023447015.1 Verrucomicrobiota bacterium | reverse complement strand
GATCAAGGGATTGCGGCTGGAACGCCAGAGGGCGTGGACGTAGCCCTTGGGCTTCTCTTCCCAGGGGATGTTCGGCAGTGCGCTGCCAACGATGGTATTGCTCATTTTGTTCTGTGATTACGGGGGGGGGAAACTGCTCGGAAGGGTGCGGAACGTAGACGCCGCCAAACATGGGGCCAGAAAGAATCCCGGAGCACGCCGTTTCAATGCATCGATCCGGCATTTTCCGGCAAGGCACGCGCATCCGGCGCAGGGCGACGCCGAAGCGCTCCCCGAGCGCCCGACGCAGATCCCTGCCCCAACGAACCGAGCGCCGTGCACCGGCGCCCCCCCCTCGCGCGATCCCCCAACGCCGGCCGCTCCGTGCGGTGCAAAACATCGCGGTCCAAGCGCTCACCGGCTGGACCGGCACGTCAACTATTGGTTGACATGCCACCGGGGCGGCAACCCGCTTCGCTGCGGGCGCCAACACCGCACACCGCTCCGCCCGCCACCGTTCCAGTCGCTCCACGGTTCCAGTCCCGCCGCGGCGGCACCGGCCGGATGCCTCAGCGCATGAGCTTGCGGTACTTGATCCGGTGCGGGCGGTCGGCGTCGACGCCCTTGCGGCGGCGATAGTCCTCAAGATAGCCGGAATAGTTGCCCGCCCACCAGTGGACCGTGCTCTCGCCCTCGAACGCCATGATGTGCGTCGCCACGCGGTCGAGGAACCAGCGATCGTGCGACACGACCACCGCACAGCCGGCGAAGTTGCCCAGGCCCTCCTCCAGCGCGCGGATCGAGTTCACGTCGAGGTCGTTGGTCGGCTCGTCGAGGAGGATGAGGTTGGCGCCGCTCTTTAGCAGGCGCGCGAGGTGCACGCGGTTGCGTTCGCCACCGGAGAGCACGCCGACCTTCTTCTGCTGGTCCGCGCCGGTGAAGCCGAACTGCGTGCAGTACGCCCGGGCGTTCACCGCGCGGCCACCGAGCTGCAGCAACTCCTCCCCGCCGCTGATCGCCTCGTAGATCGTCTTGCCGTCGGGCAGCGAGTCGCGCGACTGGTCGACATACGCGACCTTCACGGTGGCGCCGATGCGCAGCTCGCCGGCGTCCGCCTTCTCCGCGCCCATCATCATCCGGCAGAGCGTCGTCTTGCCGGCGCCGTTGGGCCCGATCACGCCGACGATGCCGCCGGGGGGCAGCGAGAAGTTGAGGTCGTCGAAGAGCACGTTCTCGCCGTACGCCTTCGCGACGCCCTTCGCCTCCACGACAAGCGTGCCCAGCCGCGGCCCGGGCGGGATCACGATCTCGAACTCGCGCTCCTGCTCCGCGGAGTTCTGCTTGAGCATCGCTTCGTAGGCGTTGATACGCGACTGCGGTTTCGCCTGGCGCGCGCGGGCGCTCATGCGGATCCACTCCAACTCGCGCTGCATCGCCTTCTGGCGTCGGTCCTCGGTGCGCTGCTCGACCGCAAGCCGGCGCTGCTTCTGCTCGAGCCACGAGGAGTAGTTGCCCTTCCACGGGATGCCGTGGCCGTGGTCGAGCTCGAGGATCCAGCCGGCGACGTTGTCGAGGAAGTAGCGGTCGTGGGTGACGGCGATGACGGTGCCCTTGTAGCGCTGGAGGTGCTGCTCCAGCCAGCCGACGCTCTCGGCGTCGAGGTGGTTGGTCGGCTCGTCGAGGAGGAGGATGTCCGGTTCCTGGGGGAGCAGGCGCGTGAGCGCCACGCGGCGGCGTTCGCCGCCGGAAAGCTTGTCGACGACCTGCTCGCCGGGCGGGCAACGCAGGGCGTCCATCGCCATGTCGACGTGCGATGCGACATCCCACGCGCCGGCGGCGTCGATCTTCTCCTGCAGGTCGCCCTGTTTCTGGAGGATGGCGTCCTTCGCGGCGTCGTCGGCCGCGGCGTCGAGCTCCTCCCAGGTGGCGTCGTAGGCGGCGACGAGATCGGTGAGAGGCTTCACCCCCTCCTCGACACACTGGCGCACCGTCGCGCCGGCGGTGAGCTGCGGCTCCTGCTCGAGCAGGCCCACGCTGTAGCCGGGCTCGAACGCCACGTGGCCGTCGAACTCCTTGTCGCGGCCGGCGAGGATGCGCATGAGCGAGGACTTGCCGGAGCCGTTGAGGCCGAGCACGCCGATCTTCGCGCCGTAGTAGAAGGACAGGCTGATGTCGCGCAGGACCTCCTTGCGCTCGTGGCGCTTGGAGACTCCGAGCATGGAGAAGATGATCTTGGGTTCGTCGGCGGCGGCCATGGGGCGTCATCGGTGCCAAGCCGTGGCCGCGGCGTCAATGCGGCGCACACGCCCGCCCGCCGCCCGCCAGATGGTCCTTTTTTTACGCACGACGGCATCGCCGCCGCCCCCGCTCTCCGCCAACAAACTCGCCGTCCGTTCAACCGTCCGCCAACGCATCAAGCCCAGCCAGACTTCATGCGCGAAACTACATCCCCTTCGTCCCTTGGCCCGTCGCCCCGTCGGGTCCTCCGCCACACCGCACTGCTGGCCGGCCTCCTCCTCGCCGCCACCGCCTCGGCGGCGACCTACTACGTGTCCAAGACCGGTTCGTCCGACTCCTTCCCGGGCAGCCAGGCCCAGCCGTTCGCCACGTTGGGCCGCGCCCTCGCCATGTCCGGCTGGGGCGACACCATCCTCCTCGCCCGCGGCAGCACTTTCCGCGAGGGCGGCCTCGACCTCGGCGCCGCTCGCTCGTTCGGTGCCTACGGCGCCACCACCCTGCCCAACCCCGTCCTCGCCGGCAGCGCCGTCGTCACCGGCTGGTCCCCCTGGCCCACGAATCCCGCCGTCCTCGTCGCCACCCCGGCGGTGTCCGGCATCAAGCAGCTCTTCGTCGATGGAAAGCGCATGACCCTCGCGCGCTTCCCGAACTCCGGCTGGTTGCGCACCGACAACGGCTCCGCCGACAACACCATCGTCGACCCCGAGCTCCCCCGGCCCGCCGCCGGCAACTGGGTCGGCGCCCAGGTCCGCTGGCGCAAGTGGACCTGGATCTACGAGACCCGCCCGATCACCGCCGACAACGGCTCCGGCACGCTCACCCTCGGCGGCTCCACCACCCTCGGCGGCCTCACCGGCATCGGGAGCGGCTACTTCATCGACAACACCCTCAAGGCCCTCGACGCCCCCGGCGAGTGGTTCTACGACTCCGCCGCCAACAAGCTCTACCTGTATCCGCCGGCCGGAACCAACACCGCCACCATGCAGGTCGAGGCCATGTGGCGGCCCAAGGGCGCCAACGTCACCGGCGCCACCCTCGAGGACCTCACCGTGCGCCATTTCACCGAGGTCGGCCTCGAGGTGAACAACCGCAGCACCCTGCGCCGCTGCACCCTCGAGCAGATGAACGGCGCCGCCTTCAACACCACCTGGGACTGCGCCGGCACCCTCGTCGCCGACTGCACCGTCCGCGACATCCTCGACAACGCCGTCACCTGGATCGAGAACCCTTCCGGCGCCGGCGGCTCCGTCATCGAACGCTGCACCTTCGAACGCATCGGCTCCGTGCCCGGCCTGATGGGCAACGGGCCCTGGCACGGCGTCGGCATCATCGTCCACGCCTGCAACGGCCTCCAGATCCGCCTCAACCGCATCAGCGACACCGGCTACGCCGGCGTGCTGCCCCACTCCGAGACCCTCGTCGTCGCCCGCAACGTCTTCCGCCGCTGCATGGCCACCCTCAACGACGGCGCCGCCATCTACCTCGACTGCAACGCCACCCACCTCACCGAGAACATCATTCTCGACACCATCGGCGACCTCGAGTCCTCCCACCCGTGGACGCCACTCGGGCACGGCATCTGGCCCGAGTTCCTCGAGAAATTCCACCACCACGAGATCGCCAACAACACCGTGTACGGCTCCGGCGGACACGGCATCTGGATGCCCAACAACTACACCAACACCGTCTCCGGCAACACCCTCGTCTCCAACCGCCTTGCCGCCCTCTCCCTCGGCGGCTTCGAGAATGATTACGCCACGCCGGCCGACGCGCAGCAGAACCACACCATCGCCAACAACCTCCTCGCGATCGGCGCCCGGTCCTGGCAGCCGTTCCCCGGCCAGGTCCAGACGCTCGCCGACTGGGCCTCGCAGAACGACTACCTCCTCGGCTTCGCCACCTACACCGACCGTGACCTCGACTACGGCACGATGTCCGGCACGCGGCTGCTCACCCGCGACGGCGCCGACTTCGTCTATCGCGACGGCGACACCTCCCGCACCCTCGCGCAGTGGCGTTCCGAGGAGTCCGCCTGGGCCGACCCGGCGCCGACCACGTACCAGGGCAATGGTTACCTCTTCATCAACGACACCGAGGCCGCCGTGAACTACCCGCTCCCCGCCGGCATCACCTGGCAGCAGCTCGGCGGCGCCGCCGTCGGCGCCACCGTCTCCATCCAGCCCTTCCGCTCCGTCCTGCTCCTCGCCACCGCCGGCAACACCGCCGGCCTCGCGCCCTACTACCTCGCCTCCGAGCCCTCCGGCCCCGCCCTGCAGACCTTCGACGCCTGGATCGCCACCTACGCCATCCCCGCGCCGGGCAACCTGCCCGCCGCCGATCCCGACAACGACGGCCTGCCCAACCTCGTCGAGTACGCCACCGGGCTCTCGCCCGTCGCTGCCGGCACCACACCGGCCCTGCAGCTCGCGTCCGCCGGCGCCGGTTCGGCCACGCTCACCTTCCGCCAACGCACCAACATGTCCGGCTTCACCCTGCGCCTCCAGACCTCGACCGACCTCGTCAACTGGACGGTGGTCGACACCTCCTCCGCCACCCGCAGCGCCATCCCCGGCGAGCCGCTCGTGCAGTCCGTGGCGCTCGTCGTGCCCACCTCCGCCGCCCGCGGCTTCTACCGGCTCTCGGGCGGTGCCTGAACCCGGGTGGCGCGGCGGACCGCCGCAGACCCCGGCATGCCGGCTCGGCGGCGCATCGTGTGGCCGCGGCGTCCCCTCGGGAGGCCGCGGCCTGTTTTCCGCTCGCTGCACCCCTGCGGCCGGCCCATGCCATTGCCAACAATACCTGGCATGTCCGAACCCGCCGCCCTCTACAATTACGCCTCCGAGGCCATCCGCCGCTGGCGCGACGGCATGAACGCCGACGCCGCCCTGCGCGACTTCATGCGCCGGCACCCCCGTTTCCCGCAGCCGGGCCGCGAGAAGCTCACCCGCGCCGTCTTCGCCTATTTCCGCTGGATGCGCTGGCTGCCGGACAAGCGCCTCCCCGCCCAGATCGAGGCCGCCGCCGAGATCCAGGAGCGTTTCGCGCGCGACCCGAAGAGCGTGAAGGACCAGGCGCTCGCCGCCCTCGCCGTGCCCGAATGGATCTGGCCGGAACTCGATTTCGGCCCCGAACCCGACGCCGAGAAACGCAAGTTCGCCTGGCTGCGTTCGCTGCAGATCAAACCGCCGCTCTGGCTCCGCGCCCGCCCCGGCCGCGCCGCCGCGCTCGCCCAGACCCTCGGCCGCTGCGAGGCCGCCGACCACCCCCTCGCGCCCGACGCGTTGCGCTACGGCGGCTCCGCCGACCTCTACGTTTCCGAGCCCTTCAACGCCGGCGCATTCGAGATCCAGGATCTCGCCTCGCAGATCGTCGGCGGCCTCTGCGCGCCGCAGCCCGGCGAAACCTGGTGGGATGTCTGCGCCGGCGAAGGCGGCAAATCCCTCCACCTCGCCGACCAGATGGCCAACAAGGGCACGCTCTGGTGCAGCGACCGCTCCCACCGCCGCCTCGACAACCTCAAGCGCCGCTTCAGCCGCGCCCAGCTCTACAACTACCGCCTCGCCCCGTGGGAGACGCCCGACACGTTGCCCACCCGCACGAAGTTCGACGGCATCCTCGTCGATGCCCCGTGCTCCGGCCTCGGCACCTGGGCCCGCAATCCCGACGCGCGCTGGACCACCACCCTCCAGGACGTCGAGGAACTCGCCGTCGTGCAGCGCGGCCTGCTCGACAAGGTCGCCGGTTCGCTCAAGCCCGGCGGCCACCTCATCTACGCCGTGTGCACCCTCTCCCGCCGCGAGACCACCGACCTCGCCGCCGCGTTCACCGCCGCCCACCCCGAGCTCGTGCCCATCTCGTTGCTCGTCGGCGGTAATGTCGCCGCCGGAAACCGCGACTCCGCACCGACCACCGGTCTCACCCTCTGGCCCCAGG
>JAEXPG010000192.1 GCA_023447015.1 Verrucomicrobiota bacterium | reverse complement strand
CCGGTGTGGCGGGCGGTTCGGTCTACCGGCTGTGGCGGCGCCCCGCAGCCAGCAAGGCAAGGACGCCCAGCGCCGACAGGAGCCCGAACGATCCTCCGCCCCCGCCGCCTCCGCCGGAGCTGGTGGTGGGAGTGGTGGGCGTGACTGGTGCGGCATTCACGGTGACCGTCGCCGCGTTGCTGGTCACGCTTCCCGCGGTGTTGCGTACCTGCACGGTGTACGAACCGGAGTCGGTCGTCGCGGCGGCGGTCTTCGCGAAGGAGGCGGACGTGGCGCCGGTGATCGCGACGCCGTTCTTCAACCACTGGTAGCTGAGGCTGTTGCCGGTGGCGGTCACGCTCAGCGTGAAGGATTGTCCGGCCGTGACCGTGACGGAGCTCGGCTGGGAGGTGATGGTCGGGGTGGTGACAGTCTTGGTTGGAACGAGGTCGGCGATGTTCGCGGCGTGCTCGCGCAGCCAGCGGGCGTTGTCGGCGGCCTTCGGCTGGCCGGCGGCCACCCCCACGGGGTTGCCCTCGTAGGTGATCGTCGGATTGGAGAAGTAGGGGACGAGGTACGGGGCATACGACATGATCGTGCCGATGTCCTGGCTGTTGTAGGTGAACCGGTGGCCGTAGTAGTAGTGCCCGTCGTTGTCTTGGGCCGTCTCGGTCTGGCGGTCGTGCATGCAGCCGAAATTGTGGCCGAGTTCGTGCGCGGCGGTTGCGGAGGTGCCCGGGTGGTGGACAACGGAGAAATAGCCCGGGGTATGGGCGATGCCGGCGTAGTCGCGGGTGCCGGCGACGATGAGCTGCACCTGGTCGGCGCCGACGAGTGTGCGCTGTTGGAGCGCGAAGCGACCGAGCTCGGTCTTCGAGTCGGCCAGGCGTTTGAGATCGTCCTCGAGGGAATTGGTGGCGGTGTAGGCGGGGACCAGCGCGGTGCCCGCGAGGTGCCAGCGGAGGTTGTCGACCTTGCTCTGCTCGAGGTAGACGTTCATGGCCGTAACCACGGCAGCGATGCGGTTCTCGGTCTCGGCCGCGCTGCCCCAGTCGTTCATCGTGCCGCTGTCGTAGAGGACGAGCAGATCGGAGGTGTGGAGCGTCGTGCTGTCGGTCGCGGCAGCGGTGCCGGCGGCGAGGGGGCTGTGGGTCGCGGCGGCGGCGAGCAGCGCGAAGGAGCGGGTCTCGACCTGGCCGCAGACCGAGTCGGAGTGGTCGCGCTCGAAGACGCGGACCAGCTCCGGGGTGACCTGCACGCTGTACTCCTCGGCTCCGGGGACGGTGATGATCGCGTCCCAGAGCGTCTCGGTGGCGGAGGCGACGAGGGAGGCGCCCTGGACCTCGTTGAATCCGATCCAGGTGGTGCGCTTGCCGTCGGTGGTCACGGATTTGACGGTGAACTCGAGCGGCATGCCGGGCAGCGGGGTGATCGTCAGTCTCTCCGGCGCGAAGGTGCGCCAGTCGGTCACCGGGCCGGTGAGGCCGGGCAGCACCTGGTTGATCGCGGTGCGGGGAAGGCGGTGTTCGCCGGACTGCATGCGAGGCGCCGGTTGCGCGGCGGTGAAGACGGGCGCCTTGTACTGCGCGGCCGCTGCCGGCGCCGGCGTAATGGCGGTCGCGGCGACGGAGGCCATCGGCGGGGGCGTTGCCGCCAGCCCGGAGGCGTTCCGGTGGGCTGGCGGAGCGCTGCGGAGCAGGAACGCAGTCCCGGTGGCGAGGCCCAAGGCAACAAGCGTGAGGGTGAGGGTTCTTTTCATGGAGAAAGCGGCGGAGGCTTCGTGTGCGGATGCTGTCAACTTGTTCCAGATCGACCAGCAGGATCGGGACAGTAGTTCGCCCGCGGCAATTTTCACGGTCGGGAGCCGGTTTGTGCGGGTTTCTGGGGTGAAGGTGGCACATGGCCTGGTAAGGCGGGGATTTCGGGGATGAGGCGATCGTCCTCTCCGTTTCCTCGGCCGAGAGGCGCCCGGCATGGCGGATCCGGGGCGGACTGCGGGCTGGCAAAGCGCGCCTGAGCTGCTATCTCGCCGTCTTCCGGCGAAGCTGTCCGCCCGCTTGGCGGCCGCCCGCCATTCCCCCTCGAAAAAACATCCTGCACCCGTGAAGAAGTCCCTCCCGCTCCAGTTCCCGGAAAAACGCGTCTACGCCAAGGGCCGCCCGGTCCGCCGCTACAAGAAGAACCCGATCGTCACTGCCGACATGGTGCCGTTCTCCTGCCGTGGCATCTTCAACAGCTCGGTCGTCAAGCACGGCGACCGCTACGTGATGGTGCTGCGCTGTGAAGGCTACAACTTCTACAACTTCTTCTGCCTCGCCGAATCGAAGAACGGCTACGATGGCTGGAAGATCGGCGAGATCATCCCGATGCCGGACGATCCCGAGTACCGCAAGTACGCCCGTGTGCAGTACGACCCGCGCCTCACGAAGATCGGCGACACCTACCACATGACTTTCTGCTGCCACGGGTCCGATGCCCGGATGGGGCACATGACCTCGAAGGACATGCGCACCTTCAAGTGGGAGGGCTTCATCACCGGCACCGGGTTCCGCAACACCGTGCTGTTCCCGGAGAAGATCAACGGCCTCTACACCGCGCTCGAGCGCCCCAACGCCCTGGGCGAGATCTGGGTCACGCGTTCGCCGGACCTCAAGTTCTGGGGCCAGTCCAGCCTGCTCATGGACAAGGGCCGCTGCTCGTTCGGCTGGGGCAAGATCGGCCCCTGCGGCACGCCGATCCGCACCAAACAGGGCTGGCTGATCATCTTCCACGCCGTCTCGGTGGTCTGCGAGTACGAGTTCCTCTACCACGCCGGTGTGGCGCTGGCCGACCTCGACGATCCGTCGAAGCTGATCCGGGTGGGCGACGAGTGCATCCTCACCCCCGAGGAACCGTACGAGAACGCCGGGCACACGCCGAACTGCGTGTTCGCCTCCTCGCACGTCGTGGAGCCCGACGGTTCGATCAAGCTCTACTACGGCGCGAGCGACCGCTACCAGTGCGTGGCCGACACGAGCGTCGACGAGTTGCTCGAGATCGCGCTGCACCGCTGAGCGGGTGCGACCGACAAAAGCAGCGAAGCTCTCCCGAGGGCGGCCGGCGGCGCGAGCACCGGCCGCCCTTTCTCTTTCCGGAAGGGCCGCGGACCGGCGGCTTTTCAGCAGTGCTTTACTCCGCGGCAGTAGCCGGGAAGCGGTCGGGCCATAGAGTGCCGGCACTGATCGGTGGGGGACACCGGCGTCGGGACACCGGCAACAATCCCACCACCTGAGAACAAACCGTGGAGACTACAGAATGAAGCCCTCCTTGTCCGTCCTCATGAAGGTTGGTGGATGCGCTCTGGCCGTCGCAGGACTGCTTGCGCCCGCGCTGCGGGCCTACGACCCCGCGGCGATCCTGCCGGCCTATCCCTCGGTCTATCACATCGACCGCGACGGCGACGGGTACGGCCCGGGTGCCCCGCTCGGTGCCGATGCCGATGACCGCGATCCGGCGGTGAACACTCCGGCCACGGTGCTCGCGAGATTCGGCACGCTTCCGCCCTTCCTCGCGCGGCTCGGCTACCACCCGCTGCGGGTGTTCTTCCTCTCGCTCTCCGGGAGCGACACCACCGGTGACGGCAGCGAGGCCAATCCCTACAACTCGTGGAACAAGGTGCGCCCGCTGTTGTGCGCCGGCGACATGGTGATCTACCGCGGCGGCGACTACGCGCCGGGCGTCGGCAGCAACCCCTACCGGATCGACGGAAACGGTCTGCAAGGCACCGCCGAGAATCCGATCGTCATCATGGCCTATCCCGGCGAGCAGGTGACGCTCAACGCCAGCTACAGCGCGATGGTGCTCGGTTCCCAGAGTTCGCCGACCCGCCATGTCGTTGTCGACGGCATCGACTGTTTCTGGGGCGGGGAGGGCGTCGCGGGGATCGAGTTCTACTTCACCCACAATCTCACCCTGCGGAACATCGTCATCGAGGGTTTCGCCCGCGGCGTCTTCGCCTTCCAGGATCTCCGCGACATTTTGATCGAGAACGTGATCTGCCGGGAAAGCTGGGATCTGCCGAACGGCACCCACGGTTTCTACCTCGGCGAACGCGAGTACCCCAACAGCGACATCACCGTCCGGCACTGCCTCGCGTACCGCAACGGCCGACATGGCTTCCAGCACAACGGTCGCTGCGAGCGCATGGTGCTCGAGGGAAACCTCTTTCACTCCAATCTGCTCGCCGGCATCTCGCTCATCGACGGATCGCACCACGGCGTCTTCCGCGACAATCTCGTCTTCAACAACAACCGGCAGGGAATCGTCCTCTACGTCTATGGCGAGTTCGGCACACAGGAGCCGAACACCGACAATCTCTTCGAGTACAACACCGTCTGGGTGGGGCGCCACACCGGTGTCGGCACCGGCACGCCGCCGCGCGACTACTCCGCGATCGTCTTCAGCATCGACGACGGCCCGGGCGGCTCGATCCCGGATCCCGAGAACTACACGATGACGAACAATGTCTTCCGTCGGAACATCCTCGAGACGGACAACGGCCCCACCTTCCGCCTTGCCGAGCTGGTCCACGGCGCGACCACCGTGGTGGAGGACAATCTCTTCCACAAGACGGTCGGCCTCGGCGACGGCAGTTCACCGAACGACCTCGTGCTCTCAAGCCCGCAGACCGACGGCTCGCACTCGGTTGTCACCAGCAGCGAGTACTGGTGGGGCTTCGCCCGGTTCGCGACGCTGACGCCGCTGATCCGTCGCAACACCTATGCGCCGCCGTTGTTCGCGGACGTGAAACACAGCTACGCGACGACACCCGAGCTGTTCGACTTCACGCTCCTCGACCCGACGCATCCCGATGTTGGTGTGCGTTTGAACGCCTTCGGATATGTTCCCCGCGAGCCGGGACTGTCGCTCCGTTTTGAGCTCACCGGCGTCTCCGCCGATGGAGCAACCGCCGCGTTCGTCCTCGCCGGCCCGGCGGGCTCCTACGTCGTCGAGACCGCCACCGATCTTGCCGGCGAGTGGACGGAGGTAGCCCTGGTCACGATTGCGGATGTTGCGATACCGGCCGTCTTCTCGCTTCCGACGGAAGGCGCGACACGCCGCTTCTATCGTGCGGCCGCCCGGGCGCCGCTTTCCCCATAGGCGACAGACGGTGGTCAATCGTCGGGATGGAGGCGCTGTGGCCGCGGACCGTGCCTCGTTTCCATCGATGGACGCCGAATGGGGGCCTGTGTCGGGTCGAACCGCGCGGGCCGCCGTGGCCGGAGGCCATGAGCACAGCCGGATGCCGGTCGGGATCGCGCGGTACTTCGGGGCGGTTGCCCGACCTGCCGCCGCGACGATGGCACCACGAGTGCGCGATGCGATGCGCGGGTCTGTTCCCGGCGCAGCACCAGTCCCGATCTGTCCTACTGCAACACGACCTTCTCGAGCACGATGTCCAGCTTCGCCTCTCGCGTGATCGCTTGCGCACAATCGGCGAGCATGGCCCGGCGGGCGCAGATGAAGTCGAGGCGGGACCAGATATCCGCCCCATCGGGGAGTCGGACGGCGATGGCGATCGTGAGCAGGACCAGGACATCCTTGCCCAGGGGCGTGATCTGCACGCGGGCGGTGGATTCCTGATCCCACAACCGGTCGACGCACAGGATGAACTGCACGTCGGCCTCGTTGTTGGACGGATGGCGCTGCAGCGCGGTGACGGCCTCGCGGAGCACTTTGAGCGCGGCCTGCGGTTCCCCGGCCGAGGCGGAAAGGGTGAGCGGCAGGACCACGGAGGTGGCCGATGCGACGGAGAAGGTCGATGCCGCCACGGCGGTGTCGGAGTAGGCGAACATGGGTGGAATCGCGACGCAGATTGCGCGACGAAGGTGCAAACGCAATACAAGAGACCGCCGGGAAACGCGGCCGGGCTGCGATTGCCGATCGGATCCGTGGCTACTGCGGGCGCTCGAGGCGCTCGGTGAGGCGGATGTCGCGCGACGAGGCGCCGACCCGGATCTCGTGGCTGCCCGGCGTGCTCGCCCAGTCGCGCTGCTGCGGATCGAAGTACTGGAATGCACGGTGACCCAGCGGCAGGGCGACGGTGCGGGTCTCGCCGGGCGCGAGGGCGACCTTGGTGAAGGCCTTCAGCTCCTGCGGGGGGCGTGGCACGGCGGTGCCGGCAGGCGGAGCCACATAGAGCTGAACGGTCTCCTCGGCGGCGACCATCCCGGTGTTGGTGATCGCGACGGTCGCGACGCAGGTGCCGTCGGGCGCCGGTGCGAGCCGGAGGTCGGAGTAGCGGAAAGTCGTGTACGTGAGGCCGTGGCCGAAGGGGAAGAGCGGCCGGAGCCTGTTCTGGTCCAGATACCGATAGCCGACAAACACGCCCTCGTCGTAACGCGACTTGAGGCCGGGATCCTGGTAGTCGGCGAAGGCCGGCGATTGGTCGCGTCGTTGGATGTAGGAGAAGGGGAGTTTTCCGGAGGGGGAGATCCGGCCGAGAAGCAGGTCGGCCAGTGCTCCGCCGCCCTCCTGTCCCGGGTAGAACGCCGCAAAGACCGCGCGCACTTTCCCGATCCAGTGCTCCATGAGCTGGGGGACGCCTCCGTAGACGACCACCACGGTGTTGGGGTTGGCCGCAGCCACCGCTTGCACGAGCTCGTCCTGTCCGCCGGGAAGCCGGAAGTCGGCGACATCGCGGCCTTCGCCCTCGAGAAACGACGCCTGGCCCACGGCGACGATCGCGACATCGGCCGAGCGCGCGGCGGCGACCGCGGCCTCGATCGATGGAGGTGGCGTGCGGTCGCTGGGCGCCTTCCACCCGAGGATCATGGTGGCGTCGCCGCCGAGCTCGCAGTACTCCGCCCGAATCTCGTAGGTGCGGCCGCCTTCGAGGCGGATCGAGCCGGTCTTGGTCGCGAGGCTATGCGGGCCCCAGTGGTCGATCACGAGCTGGCCGTCGATCCAGAGGCGCGAACCGTCGTCGCTGCACAGCGCAAGTTCGTAGTCGTGGGTGACCGGCGGGGTGAATCGGCCGGCCCAGCGGATCGAGAAGAGATCCTTGTTGAGGCGTGGATCGGGTGTGCCGCCGATCAGCTCGAGGAAGATGCGCGGTTCGACCTGCGCGGAGACCGGGGTGCCCGCGCAATCGGCGTTGTCGAAGTATTCGGCGCGCAGCCCGGGGCCGGAGTCGTCGGGCGTGCGGAAGCACTCCGCCGGGATCGGCTCGGGCCGGTACATGTCGATCAAGACGCCTTCTTCGAAGACGCATTCGGCGCGGCCGGCCAGCAGCGCGGTGATTCCTTGGAGGGGGGAAACCGTGCGCCAGGGCAGCACCAGCGAACTCCCGCCGCCGCCGGTGCGGGCGTGGTTCATCGCGGGGCCGATCAGCGCCACGCGGCGCAGCCGTTCCGGGGCCAGGGGCAGCAGGCCGTCGTTCTTCAACAGCACCATGCTCCGGGCCGCGATCTCCTGGGCGAGCGCCCGGTGCGCCTCGCTGCGCACGACACCCTCGGCCTCGGGCGGAGCGGGTCGCTCGAACAGGCCGGCCTCCAGCCGCACGCGGAGATGGCGGCGGACCTTGTCGTCGATCACCGCCTCGCGCACCCGGCCGGCCTGGACCGCGGAGAGCAGCGCTTCGCCCATCCAGAGCGCGGAGGGCATCTCAAGATCGAGTCCGGCGTTGGCGGCGCCGACGGCGGTGTACACCGATTCCCAGTCCGACATGACGATGCCGCGGAACCCCCAGTCGCCCTTGAGGACCCCGTTGATCAACTGGTCGCATTGGCTGCCGTGGGGGCCGTTGATGCGGTTGTACGAGGTCATCACCGCCCACACTCCGGCCTCCTTCACCGCGGCCTCGAAGGCGGGGAGATGGATCTCCCGCAACGTGCGTTCGTCCACGAGCACGTTGATCTCGCGGCGCTCCCACTCCTGGTCGTTCACGGCGAAATGTTTGACGGTCGCGACGACCCTGCGGCTCTGGACCCCGCGGATCACGCCGACGCCGATGCGGGAGGAAAGCCACGGGTCCTCGCCGAAGCTCTCGAAATTGCGGCCGCTGAGCGGAAAACGGTGGATGCCGACGCACGGTCCGAGGATGCAGGTCCGGCCCTTGGCCAGCGTCTCCTCGGCGAGGGCGGAGCCGTAGCGATCCGCCAGCGACACATCCCAGCTCGCGGCGAGGTTGATGGGCGAGGGGAAGGCCGTCGCCCGGCCGATGCGGATCCCTGCCGGGCCGTCGCCCATGCGGATGGAGGGGATGCCGAGGCGGGGCAGCCCTTGCGCGTTGAAGTCGCTCTCGTCGCCGGAGAGGAGCGTGATCTTCTCCTCGAGGGTCATCCGTGCGAGGAGGGACTCGATACGGGCTTCAGTTGCGGCGGTTTCGGCCAGGCAGGGCAGGACGGCTCCTGCCACGAGGGCGGCGCAGCCGAGCGCCGGAAGAATAGGGTGCGTTTTCATGGGCGTCCGGAGGGAGGTTCCATCGGTTGACGTGGGGCGGGCGCCTCTTCACACCGGCCACACATCGTGCGGGCCGGTGTGAAGAAACTCCCGGTGGTTGCTATCGGTCCGCGGCGTCGAATCCGGAGTGCGAAAACGGGGAAATTTCCGGGGTGTCCGCCCCGGTGCGACTCGGGTATCCGGCGACCGGTCGGAGGGGGATTGCCCGGCCGTGCGGCGCCCTGTTGCGCGGCCGCGCGAGGGACGCCTTAGCTCCTGCAGAAGGGGCCGGGGCACGAGCGTCACGGTTCCCTCCGGAGTGGCCGTCGAGGGAATTCCCTTTGGGTGGCGAAGAAAGCGGCCGATGGAAGGCGACAGCGACAACAGCCTCCCAACCATCGTGAGTCCAGGAACCAGAACGGAACCTCGCAAAGGCCGCTCGGCACGCATCCGTGGCGTGGCGGGCGAGTCGGCTGCGACGCCCGGTCGGCTCGTGGCGCGTTTCGTGGGCCGCGACCAGCAGCTGGCGCAGTTCATCAGCGCCGTCTCGGAGGATCCCCGCTCGTCGGCCCGGATCGTCGGGATCAGCGGCGAGCCGGGGGCGGGCAAGAGCCGCTTTGTCGAAGAGGTGATCGAGCGCATCGTCCGCGCCGGACGGCCGGTGACGGTTGTGCGCCCCGATCTGGTTCCCGGAATGGACGGGCCGATGTTGCTGCGCGCCTTCGGGGCGAAGCTGCCGATCGGGGGCGCGATGCTCTCGGGGGCGGTTTCGCGCTTCGCCCAGGATAGTGCGGCGCGGCTCGACGAGTCGTCGGCGCGGGCGCTGCTCAATGCGCTCTTCCATGAGACCTACGATTGCGGCGTTGAGCGGCGCGGTCTCATCCGGCCGAAGTTCCAGCGTCTCGCGATCGTCCTCGACGACTTCGACCTGCTCTCCCCGGGGATCGCCGTCTGGCTGGCGGAGACGTTCCTGCCGCGGCTCGACGAGGTGCGCACGCATCTCGACTACCTGTTGGTCCTGGTCGGAAGCCGGCCGCTGGCCACGGCGCTCGAACCGGTGGCGTGGAATGCGCAGCCGATGCGTTTCCTCTCGATCGAGATTCCGCCGTTGAGCGAGGCGGAGAGCGTGGAGCTGCTGGCGCTGTTCGCCCGGCGGAGCGCCGAGGCGAAGGCCTGCCACGAGATCGGCGAGGGCTTGCCGGGCGCAATGCTCGAACTGCTGCGCCACCGGATACTGCCGATGGACGAACTGGAGGCGGCGATCGACCGCAGCCAAGGGGCGCAGGCCGAGGCGTTGCTCGCCGTGGCCGGGCTCGGGTTCGCGACGGAGGAGGGCCTGCGGCTCGTGCTCGGGGCAGGCGGACTCGAGGCCGCGGAGCACCTGCTCGATGCGAATGTCGTCGTGCCGGTTTTCGGCAGTCTGCGCAACGGCGGGCTGTGGCTGCCCGGGGCGGTCGCGCGGCTGGTGCAGGAGAAGCTCGGGCGGAAGCTGCCCGAGATCGCGCGGCAGGCCGTGGCCACCTCGGAATCGCTCGATGCGCTGGCGGAGCATTTTCCCACCGAGGCGGAGCGGACGGTGGCGGCCCGGCTGGTCGTGTTCCACCATTTTGATCGCGCCGCCCTGCACGGCTGCTTCGGCGCGCAGGAGGGCGCCGATCTCGAGCGTTTCGCGCGGGGGCATCCCACGGCGTTCGAGTCCACGCCGGCGGACAATCTCCGCCTCGTCGAGAGCGTGCGCCCCCTGCTCGAGAAATACGTCGAGGACCTGGATGATCCTGCGCGCAGCGCGCTGCGGGAGAAGGTCTCGCGGCTCTGGGCCGAGCGTTCGAGCGAGCTGGAGGCCGAGGTGAAGACCGCCGGGGAGAATCTCAAGCGGCTGGAGAAAGACCGCGACGAGCTGTTCAAGGACCTCGAGCATGCCCGCGGTCAGGTCGAGCAGCGCGTGAGCGACAACCACCGGGAATGGCGCAGCCGGATCGACGAGGATGTGGTGCGCATCGGGGCGTCGCTGTTGGCGAATGGCGCCGGCGTGGCCTGCTTCTGGGTGGCGCTGTTCACCGACACCCAACGCCTCACTTTCGCGGTGATGGGGGCGATCCTCATCGGCATCGGCATCGGCACTCCGGCATTGAATCGCGGACGCAAGGCCACCCGGACCGACCCCGCCGCCGCCGCGCGGCGGCAGCAGGAGGAGCGGGTCGGTCAGGCCCGCGGCGTCGTCAACATGATCGAGGCGCGGATCACCGGCCTCCAGCAGCGCCTCGCCGAGGAGCGGCGCAAGGTCGAGAAGCTCCGGGCCGCCCACGAGGAGCCGTACTTGTAGGCGGGTGCGGGAGCGATGGCCGGTGGACCGCGGGAGCATCCTGCGGAACCTGTGTCCGTCGGCCCTTTCTCATCGGGCTGACCATGACCGGTTTTGCGTCGCTGCCGCCTTGCCCTCCCGTTCCGGCCGGTGATGATCGGCGCGTGATCTTCCCGGCGAAACTTCGGCGCGCGTTGGCGGCGGTGGGACTGGTTCTGTTTGCGGCGTCGGCGGTGCCGGCGGCGATCCCGGCGGCCGACGCACCGGAGGTGCAGCGCGTGGTCATCGTCGCGAATTCCGCCGATGCCGACTCGCGCGCGTTGGCGGCCTACTATGCGACCGCTCGCGGCATCCCGGCGGAGAACATTGTCGCCCTGCCCATGCCTTCGGAGGAGACGATCGCCTGGCCCGTTTTCGTCGCGAAGGTCTTCAACCCCCTCTATGGCGAGTTGGCGGCGCGCGGCTGGATCGATGCGATGCCCTCGCCGCTCACCGACGAGATCGGGCGGCGCAAGGCGACGATCTCCGGCCATCGGATCAGCTATCTGGTGCTGACGCGGGGCGTGCCCCTGCGCATCGAGGAGAACGCTGCCTGGAAGCCCGCGACGCCTCCGCCCGGTCTCAACGGGAACCTCGCCGTCAATCAGGCCTCGGTGGATGGCGAACTGGCGTTGGTCGCCGCTTCCGGCACTCCGATCCTCGGCGTGGTCCCCAATCCGTTCTACCGAAAGCGGGAGGTGAACATCCTCGCCGCCCAGTCCGTGGTCCGCGTCGCCCGGCTCGACGGTCCCACTCCTGCCGTCGTTCGTGGCATGGTCGACGGCGCCCTGCTCGGCGAGCGTCAGGGCTTGGCGGGTCGCGCGTATGTCGATCTCGGCGGGCCTCATCCGGCGGGTAACACGTGGCTGGAGAGCGTCGCCGGCCAGCTCGCCGCCGCCGGCTTCGAGACAGAGGTCGACCGTGCCAACGCGGTGTTGCCGCCGCTTGCGCGGTTCGACGCCCCGGTGCTGTATTTCGGCTGGTACGATTGGAACGTGAAGGGGCCGTTCACGGTGCCGGGCTTCCGTTTTCCACCGGGCGCGATCGCCGTCCACATCCACAGCTTCTCCGCCCAGTCGCTGCGGACCGACAAACAGTTCTGGTGCGGTCCGCTGCTCGCCCGCGGCGCTGCTGCCACGGTGGGCAATGTGTTCGAACCGTACCTCGAGGCCACGCACCACCTCGATCTCTTCGTCGAGGCGCTGCTGCGGGGCGAGACCCTCGGGGCCGCCGCCTACTACTCGTTGCCCGCCCTGAGCTGGCAGGATGTCGTGCTCGGCGATCCGCTCTACCGCCCGTTTGCCCGTTCGGCCGAGCAGGTGTACGCGGACCGCGCCAAGCTCCCGTCCGAACTGCAGCCCTACGCGGTCCTGCGGCAGGCCCGCATCGCGCTCCAGGGCGGACGCAAGGACGAGGCGCTGCGCCTGGCGCGCGGCGCGTTCCGCGAGACGCCTTCGGTGGCGGTCGGCGTGTCGCTGGCGCAGCTGGCGCGCGAGGTCGAGGGGCCCGAGTCTGCCGTGCGGGCGCTGGGTTTCCTCGAGCTGCTGCCCCGGTTCGAGCCGCGCGACCTCGGGGCGGTGAGTGTCGCCGCGGCGCTGCTGGTCGACTGCGGGGTGCCGACGAAGGCCCTCGCGCTTTATGACAAGGCGCTCGCGAAGCCGCCGCCAATGGGCGAGGTCGAGTTCCTCGAGGAGGCGATCCGTCTCGCCTCGAAGGCGGGGTTTCCCGCGCGTTCGAGCGCGTGGCAAGCCCGTCTCGCGGTCGTGAAGCCGCCGCCACCACCGCCGGCCCCGGCCGCCAAGCCGGCGCCGACCAAATAGGCGCCGCAAGATCGGCGCCTGCGCCGAACCAGCAACTCCGCCCCTCGTCCGGCTCCACCCTCGCTCCGCTCTCCGCCATGAACTTCCTCACTGGTAACATCGTCGATCTGGTCGGCCGTCGCATTTTCCCGGGACGGGTCGAATGGGCGCAGGGGCGGATCGTCCGCGTCGTGCCGACGCCGGGCCGGCGCTACACGCGGCAGATCGCCCCGGGCTTTGTCGACGCGCACATCCACATCGAGAGCTCGCTGCTGCCGCCGAGCGAGTTTGCGCGGCTGGCGGTCGTGCACGGCACGGTGGCGACGGTTTCCGACCCGCATGAGATCGCCAACGTCCTCGGCGCCGCCGGCGTGCGCTACATGATCGCCGACGCGACGCGCTCGCCGCTGAAGTTCAACTTCGGTGCGCCGTCCTGCGTGCCGGCGACCGATCGTGAGACGGCGGGCGCGGTGCTCGACGCGGAGGCGGTCGCGAAGCTCCTCGCGTTGCCCGAGGTGCGTTATCTCAGCGAGGTCATGAACTACCCCGGTGTACTCGGCGGCGCGCCGGGGTTGCTCGCGATGATAGCGGCGGCGAAGCGCCGCGGGAAACCGGTCGACGGCCACGCTCCCGGCCTGCGCGGCGAGCAGGCGCGCGCCTACGCCGCCGCAGGAATCTCCACCGACCACGAGTGCTTCACCCTGGCCGAAGCCCGCGACAAGATCGCCGCCGGGATGAAGATTCTCATCCGCGAAGGATCGGCCGCGAAGAACTTCGCCGCGCTCGCGCCGCTGCTGCGTACGCATCCGGAATGCTGCATGTTCTGCTGCGACGACCTGCATCCCGACCTGCTCCTGCACCGGCATCTCGACGAGCATGTCCGCCGCGCGCTCGCCGGCGGTGCGGACCGGCTCGACGTGCTCGCGTGCGCCAGTCTCAACCCCGTGCGGCATTACCGTCTCGCCGTCGGACTGCTCCAGCCCGGCGATCCGGCGGATTTCATCGTGTTCGAGGGCTGGAAGACGCTGCGCGTGCGCCGGACCTACCTCGAGGGCGCGCTGGTCGCGCGGGATGGCCGCTCGCTGCTGCCGCGGCAGGTGCCGCGGACCGCGAACGTGTTTCGCGCGAAGCCCCGCGTACCGCGGGATTTCCGGGTGCCGGCGCAGCCGGGCCGGCTCAATGTGATCCAGGCTCTCGACGGCCAGCTCATCACCCGCTGGCAGCGGATGAAGCCGCGCGTCGCCGACGGCGCCGCGGTGGCCGATCCCGGCCGCGATCTACTGAAGATCGCGGTGGTGAACCGGTATGCGCCGCAGGCCCCCGTGGCGGTGGGCTTCATCCGCGGCTTCGGGCTGCGCGAGGGCGCGCTCGCCTCCTCGGTCGCCCACGACTCGCACAACATCGTGGCCGTCGGCGCCGACGACGAGTCGCTGGCGGCGGCGGTGAATCTGGTGATCGCGCATCGCGGCGGGCTGGCCGCTGTGGGGCGCGGGGCGGCGCGGGTGCTGCCGTTGCCCATCGCGGGGCTGATGGCCGACGGGGAGGGGCGCGCGGTTGCGGCGGCGTACACGGAGGTCGACGCGGCGGCGAAGGCGCTCGGGAGCGGGCTGGCGGCGCCGTTCATGACATTGTCGTTCATGGCCTTGCTGGTGATTCCCGACCTGAAGTTGAGCGACTGCGGGCTCTTCTCCGGCGCGAAGTGGAGCGGGGTGCCGTTGTTCGACGCAACGGGCTGCTGAGGCGGCGGTTAAGTGCCGGGGGCTTGTACCGATAGCTGGGGATATGCGACCTGAGGCGCTGGCGCCTTTCGGCTATCCGATCGACAACCGGGCTGGTCCACCTTCCGGACCGACGGGTTGATCCATCACCGTG
>JAEXPG010000075.1 GCA_023447015.1 Verrucomicrobiota bacterium | reverse complement strand
TCTTCCCCAACGAGGACCCGCTCGGCCAGACGCTGCGCATCCGCAACATCCCCTTCAAGATCGTCGGCGTCCTCGCGGCGAAGGGCTTCAACCTCTTCGGGCAGGACCAGGACGATGTCGTCATCATTCCCTACTCCAGCCACATGAAGCGAGTCGCGCGCCGCACCAACCTCGGCTCCATCC
Source organism: Verrucomicrobiota bacterium (assembly GCA_023447015.1). Taxonomy (GTDB): domain Bacteria; phylum Verrucomicrobiota; class Verrucomicrobiia; order Opitutales; family Opitutaceae; genus CAJCBL01. Next base: position 3,186 of record JAEXPG010000075.1, on the reverse strand, counting down.
TGGTGCAGGCGGTCAGCGCCGAGCAGATCGACCAGGTCCAGCAGCAGATCACCGATCTGCTCACCCAGCGCCGCAAGGGCCGCGAACCCGACTTCACCGTGCGCAACCAGGTCGAGATCGCCCAGATGGCCTCCTCGACCGCCGAGACGATGAAATGGTTGCTGCTCATCGTCGCAGTCGTGTCGCTCTTCGTCGGCGGTATCGGGGTCATGAACATCATGCTGGTCTCCGTGACCGAGCGCACCCGCGAGATCGGCACCCGTCTCGCCGTCGGCGCCCACGGCCGCGATGTGCTGATGCAATTCCTCACCGAGGCCGTGATCCTGAGCGGACTGGGCGGCCTGATCGGAATTCTCGCGGGCTATGGGGCATCGCAGCTCATCGCCCGCCTCATGGGCTGGCCGATCGAGGTCTCGGTCCTCTGGTCGGTGATCGCCTTCGCTGGCAGCGCCCTCTTCGGCATCGCCTTCGGCTTCTTCCCCGCCTGGAAGGCCGCCCACCTCGACCCGATCGAAGCCCTCCGTTTCGAGTAGCAGTCGGCCGCAGGCGCCGTCCCCGGGGAGCACTCCGGCAGACGGAATTCCGCCCGTCAGGACCAGGGGCGCGTGCACGAAGGAGGGCCGGGCGAACCCCGAAACCGGCCACGCCGAAAGATGGCGCCTGGATCAGGCCGCCGGCCCAAGATCCGGCGGCGCGCCACCGGACGAGCGGCCAGCTGGGCCGGCGCTATTCCGCCACCACCCGGAAGCCGATCGTGCGCGCACGCTCCAGGCGGTTGCGCTTCTCCATCGGCACGTTCGCCAGATCCGCCTCCGGCTCGGCGTAGGACCCGCCGGCCACGAGCGTGACCTCGGCGTCCGCCCGGTCGGGGGCGAGCCATTCCGCCACGTTGCCCAGCAGGTCGAAGAACCCGGCGGCGCTCGCGGCCGACGAACCCACGGAATGGATGCGCTGCTCGCTGCGTTCCTGCGCCCACGTCTGGGCCGTGAGCGCGATCCCGGTCGGCACCGTCCCGAGCGCGGCCCGGTATTCGCCTTCCGTCGGCAACCGCACGGCGGAGCCGATCACCCAGGACAGCCGGCGACAGAACTCCGCCGCATCCAGGGCGCTCACCGACTCGACCGGAAGGTCCGCCCCGGACTGCCGGCTGGGATTGCCGCGCATCACCAGCTCGAAGAGCCGCTGCGGAACCTCGGAGCGCAGCATCCGGACGTTGCGGCCCGGCACCGGACGGAACTGGTCGGCCAACGCCTTCACGACCGGGCCGACCATCTCGCGCTGCAGAAGCAGATAGTTGAACTTCAGCCGCAGCTCCGGATCGAGCCGGCGGCTGCGCGGCAGGCGGGTGAACATCGCATCCTGGAGCCGCGCCCCCTCCAGCAGCATCTCGGGGACATTGGTGAGATCGCCGCTCCGGAGCTTCGCCGCAACCTCCCGGTCGAGCTGCGCCACCCGGCGCGCGGCATCGCTGCTGAGCTCGGTCTGCCGCGCAACCTCGAGCGCGTCCACCCGCTCCGCGGACGCGTGCCGGCTGCGGGGGAAATCCGTGTTGAGCTTCTGCTGGGCGGCCGAGGCCCGTTCCAGGAGCGCCACCGCCTCCGCCGACTGCCCGCGCCCCTGCGCGTCGGCCGCCTGCGCCGAGAGGTCCATGACCTCCGTCAGCAGCGCGACGGAGTCGAGCGTGGCGATCTCGGCCTCGAACTTCTCGAGGTTGGCCAGGCTGGAAAGCTGGGTGCGGGCGAACTCCCGGTTGAGCCGAAGCTGCAGCTCATGGGCGCGGTGGTAGGCCGCGAGCGCCTCCGCGGTCTTCTTCTCGTCGCGCAGCCGCTCGGCCTCGGCGACCACCTTGGCCAGCTCCGCGCCGACCGGCTCGGCCTCGAGGCGTTCGATCTCCTGCGCCAGCAATGTCTCGCGGCCCAGGTCGCGGCCGGAGCCGGCGCCCTGGCGCTGGTTGAGCAGCCGCTGCTGTTCGAGCGCCGCGCGCAACCGCAGCACCCCCTCCTCGCGTTTGCCCGCCGCAAGCAGTTCGCGCCCCGCAGCCTCCTCGGACTGCGTCCGGGCGATCGTGCTGCGGCCCCACGAAGCGTCGTACATCGCCTCCAGATCGCTCAGCCGCTGGACCTGTTCCGGGTCGGTGCTGCCCGTGGCGCGCATCCACTCCCGCTGGTTGTCGATCGCGCGCTGCAGCTGCTGCAGGTCTTCCGCGGTCGGCGTGCGGTTGTCCCGGATGCGTGCGAAGTCCCGCTCGAGCGCGCGGCTCTCGTCCATCAGCCGGACCATCGCCGGGTCGTGCGGACTCGACTTTTCCGCGGCCTGCTGCGGTTGGCCGAATCCCCACCAGAACACGCCGCCGACAATGGCAAGTGCGGCACCGCCCACACCGATCCACGGCAGGCTCGTGTTGCGGGAAGCTCTCTGGGCGGGGCGACGGGTCTGGGGGCGCATGTGGGTTCCCAAAAAAGGGGGGTGAACGCCAAAATGCAACGCGTCGCTGCACCCCTCCAGGAGAGGGTCGGGGAGGCAAACACCACCACCACCGGACAACGCTCTGGACAACATGCGCCAGACGGTGATGCTCGCCGGCGTTCCAGTCCGGGAGGAGTGGCTGAGTGGACTAAGGCACCTGACTTGAAATCAGACGTGGGGGCAACCTCACCGGGGGTTCGAATCCCTCCTCCTCCGCCAATCTGGCCTCGCGCAGGTTGCGCAGCCGCCGTAGAGCGGCGGAACAGGCGCGCAGCGGTTGTTGGAGGGGTGATAAGGGCAAGCAGCGAATCAGGAAACGGGCCTGCTCCGTTCCTGCCTTCCAGTTTTCCACATCCAATTGTCCGGCCTCAGCGCGAGGAGTGCTGGGACCTTCCTTCCCTTCGTTACCTTCTGTCGCAATTCCGGATGCCGGGTCGCTGCCCCGGCCTACAGCAGATCCGTCCTCTGCTTCGCTGCGCCTTTGCGCGAGCCATTGTCCGATCCTTCTCGATCCGTCTTCCCGCCCGCTGCGCTCACGACGCAGAGGCGCGGAGACGATGAGGTGGGGTATGTGGAAATCAGGGAATCAGGAATCGAACCCGCTCTGTTCCATCCTTCCAGTTTTCCACACTCCCATGAGTGGTCTCCGCGGCTCCGCGCCTCCGCGTGAGAATCTTCCGGCAGCCGGGTCGCCGCCCCGGCCTACAGCAGATCCGTCCT
>JAEXPG010000169.1 GCA_023447015.1 Verrucomicrobiota bacterium | reverse complement strand
TCCTCGAACCGTTCAGCTACGCCTTCCTGCAGCGCGGGCTGCTGGTGGCGGCGTTGCTCGGGCTGAGCGGCGGGCTGCTGGGCTGCATCCTCGTCCTGCGCCGGCTCTCGCTCATGGGCGACGCCCTCTCGCACTCGCTCCTGCCGGGCATCGGCGTGGCGTATCTGCTTTTCGGGCCCAGCCTGCCCGCGCTGCTCCTCGGCGCCTTGCTGGCCGGCCTGCTCACCGCGCTCGGCGGCGGCCTCGTCAGCCGGCTCACCCGCATCAAGGAAGACGCCGCGTTCGGCTCGCTCTTCCTGGTGCTCTTCGCCGCCGGCGTCGCGCTCGTCAGCCGCCTGCCCGCGCGCGTCGACCTCCTGCATTTCCTCTTCGGCAACATCCTGGGCGTCGGCCCCTCCGACGTCGCCCTCGCCAGCGGCGCCGCCGCGCTCACCGTCACCGTCTTCGCGCTCTTCCGCCGCAGCATCGTGCTGGAGACCTTCGATCCCGTCTTCCATCGCGCCACCGGCGGCCGCGGCTGGCTCACGCACCTCGGCATCCTCGCCCTCTGCGTGATCAACCTCGTCGCCGCGCTCCAGGCGATGGGAGTCGTGCTCGCGCTCGGGTTGTTTCTCCTCCCGGCCGTGACCGCCTACCTCTGGTGCGACCGCCTGCCCGCGATGCTCGCGTTCTCGTCGATCACCGCCGTGCTCGGCTCGCTGGTCGGCATCCTCGTGAGCTACCACGCCGGCCTGCCGAGCGGCGCCGCGATCGTGCTCGCCCTCGGCGCCTTCTTCCTCGTCTCCGCCCTCGCCAGCCCGCGCTACGGCATCGTGGCCCGCCTCTGCCGCAGCCGCCAGGAAGGCCGCGCGATCAAGCACACCTGCGATTAGCGTCGACCGACTGGAGACCGGCACCTCTCGAGCCCTTGGAACCGCGGTCCTGGACGGGCCGAAGCGCCGCCTCGCGTGTCACCGGCCCGCCGCCACCGGGTCCACCTTCCGCGCCACCGGCTCGCCGGGCGAGAAGTCCACGTGGTCCGCATAGACCGTCTTCGGTCCCGACTCGGGTTGGTTGCGCTGGGCGGCGAGCTGGGCGCGGAACTCCTGCGGCGTCACGCCTTTGTGCTGCTTGAAGACGCGGCCGAAATACGCGGGGTCGGCGAACCCGCTCGAGTAGGCGATCTCCGACACGTTGAGCGCGGTCGTCTCCAGCGCCAGGATCGCGCCCTCGATGCGGATGCGCTGGATGTAGTGGGTGAGGCGCTCCTTGGTCTCGATATGGAACAGGTGCGAGAGATAGTCGCGCGAGCAGCCCAGCGCCGCGGCGATCTGCTGCACCCCGAGCTCCGGGTTCGAGAACTGCTCGCGCACGATGCACTTCGCCTGGAAAACCTTGCCGATGTCGGTGTTCAGCCGGTCGGCCCCGGTCTCGATGATGTTCCGGAACAGTCCGAGCAACGCGATCAGCAGCCCCTTCAGCACGGCATCCCGCGCCGGACTCTGCATCGAGTGGGTGTGGGCCAGATTGTTCGTCAGGGTGAGGAACACCTCGAGGTTCGGCGCATCGAAGAACTCGATCTCCTCGATGTCCGGGTGGCCGGGGCTGGCCTCGTAGGCAAAATGCAGGCTGATGGTGTTGTTGTAGAAGCCGGCCACGAGGTTGCGAAACGCCTTGCCGCCTTCCCCGCGGACTTTCTCCCCGTGCGGCACGCCGGCCGGAATCACGCCAACCTCATCCGGACCCAACTCGAATCCCTCGCGCGGAAACTGGAACTCGGTGACCCCCTGCAGCTGCAGGAAGACTTCCGGCCGATAGTGGTAGTGCATGTTCGCCAGCCGCTGGGTCGGCTTGACCTCGCGCGGGACGCGCAAACGCAGGCGGTTCCCCTCGGCCAGTCGGATGGCGCGGTCGAGCACCGCACACATTTCCGCCCGACTCTGGTGGCTCAACGGACGAGCGGAGAATACGGAGCCGGTGGGTCCATTGCCCTGGGGGTTGGTCATGGCAGCGCGGAGCGGAGGGGCGGGGTTGAGGTGGAGCCGAACTCGCCGAGCACGGATGGAGCGTCGGCCAAACGAGACAAGGCAAGATACCCTGATTCCAAGTTCCGTCCGGGGTTTTAAGGAATTTTCCTACAGGCTCACCTGGCCATGCGCGCCGATCAAATGGGCGACTCTGCATCGGCCCGGGCATGGGCCGGAAGAACCGCCCGAGGAGCGCGAGGAGCGGACCGCCGGCTCGCCTGACACTGACAGGCCTCACTTCGCCTCGGCGAAGCGCAGATCGACCATGAGGTCGGCGGCGATCTTCTCGAGGTCGGTCCGGATGGCGCCCATGTCGGCCTCCCCCGGGATGAGCAACTCGGCCCGGGCCTGGAACAAGATCCCGCCGGCCATCGGCGCCTCGACGCACTCGGTGACCAGCTCCTCGACGTTGACCCGGTGTGCGGCGAGCACCCGCGTAACCTGATGCACGATGCCGGGGCGATCCTGCCCGACCAGCTCCAGTTTCACCGCGCGTCCCGGTTTGGCCGCCGGCGCGGAGCCGGGGTCCAGGGTCACGGCGACCTTCAGCCCCCGGGCCTCCAGCGCGCCGAGCGCCGCGCGCAGATCGCCCTCTCGGGCCGCGGGCAAGACCACGCGGGCGATGCCGGCGAACTGTCCGCCCAGGCGCGCCATCCGGCTTTCCAGCCAGTTGCCGCCATGGGAGGCGACGAGCTGGGCCACGGTTTCGACCAGGCCGGGGCGGTCCGGTCCGACCAGCGTCAGAACAAGCGAGGTATTCATGTTCTCCTTCGTATCGGCGCCCCGGTGCGGGGCAAGGCCGCGTGCGGCGCGGCGGGAAAATGAAAGTGGCCAGGCACCCCACGGCACTGGGAGAACGTCGTTGCCGTTGCTACCTTCCGGTCCTGGCGGAGTTCACGCGCCTGCCCATGCATGGGACCTGGCCGGGGCGGACGGTGGTGGCCCCCCCTCGGTGCGGCAATCAGAATTTGGCGAAAAAAGAACGCCGCGGATCGCGGCGTTCGTGGCGGTTGCCCTATTCGGGCGGCGGCGGCGGCATCTCCCCCGGAGGCATCCCCTCCGGCGGGGGCATCCCGGCGCCCGGCTCCATGCCCACGGGTGGCGGCGGGGCGTCGCCCGGCCGGTGCGGCCCCAGACGCTGGTCGCGCTCCTGCATGCGGCGATGGAAACGCTCCTGCTGCTGCTTCCGGAAGACCTCGAACTGCTTGCGCTGTTCCGGATTGAGGACCGCCTCGATCTTGGCGTTCAGCTCCTCGATCTTGCGGGTGCTGCCGACCCAGGACTCCCGCCGCTGTTTGGCGAGTTCCTGCCCGGTGTCGCGCATCAACTTATCGACCTGGGCGCGCTGCTCCGGCGTTAGGCTGAGCACACGTTCCAGTCGCTCCATGTTGCGCTCGTGGAAGGCCTGCATCGTCCGCCGGTCGTGGCCGCCGGACCGGTGCAGCAGCGGCGCGAGAAAGACGCCGCTCGCCGCGCCCGCGAGAAAGATCCCGGACAGGACGAGGATGGTACGTGGTTTCGTGAGCATGGTCAGAGTTGGGCCACCAGTTCGGCCACCGGGTCGTCGAGCTCGTCGGAGGAGGAGGAGTCGGCCGCGGTCGCCGAGGAGAGCGGAAACCCGATCGCCGCCGAGGTCACCACCACGGCCAGCGCCACGCCGAGCGCGCGCAGGGCGAACACCCCGAAGAGGTCGGCTGGCTCGCGGCGCTGCGCCAGCCCGAGCGCCGCCACGCGGGTGGCGAAACCGGGCGGCAGTTCCGCGGCGTCCTCCGCGGGTGCGCGGCGGGCGGCCGCGACTAGCTTCATCCAAGGATCCTGGCGTTTCATGGGCGTTCCTTTCGCTCTAGCTGTTCGAAGAGTTTGCGCAACTTCCGCCGGGCGCGGAAAGCGCGGACCTTGATCATGCTCGTCCCCCACCCGGTGATCACGCGGATCTCGGCGACGGACTTCTGCTCGAGGTCGAGCAGCGTGATGACGGTGCGGTCGGCGGGGGAAAGCTGTTCGAGGAGCCGGCCGACGAGCTCCTTCGCGGCCATCGCATCCGTGGCGTCCTCGCCGTCGCTGCCCGAGAGCACGGCATCGAGCACCTCGGCCTCGTTCTCCGATAGATCGGCCCAGCGCAGCTCCGGGCGGCGCTGCTGGAAACGCAGGTGGTCGATGCAGGTCGTCACCGCGATCCGGGAGACCCAGTGCGGCAGCGGCATCTCGCCACGGTACTGTTCGAGGCGGCTGAACATCTTCAGGTAGACCTCCTGCGCGAGATCCTCCTCGGCCACGCGGCGCGGGAGGTGGGAGCGCACGATCTTGCGGACCAGCGGGTGCAACACCTCGACGAGCGCGCAGGCCGCGGCCTGGTCGCCGCGGCGAACTCCGGCCAGCAATGCGTCGTAGTCAGGCGCTTGGTCGTCCATGGTGTTGTGACTTCAACCGGCACATCATCCGGTGACGCGCCTCCGCCGATTCAGGTTACCTCGGAGCCCGACAGCAACGCGTTTCCGTCCCGATGCCACCCGCGCACGTCGTGGGAGCGCCGCGGCCCGCCGCGCCGGTCCGGCCCCGGCCCGCGGACCGGAGGAGGCGGAAGACCGGTATCTTCCCGCCGTTGACAGCCCGCGCCCCGGCCGACTTACTCCGCCGCGTGAACCTTCCCCCGACAGCGCTTCGACTTACCAGCGGCCTTCGACTGCGCCGCTTGGCGCTGTCCTGATTTCCGGGAAACCCCTTGTCCGCGGCGCCGCGTGCGCCGTCTTCCCGGAACGAATCGAAAAACGTTCCGCCCGCCCTATCCTTTCTCCGTCCGAACCCTCCCTTTCCGTCATGCAAAAGCCGCCGATCACGAAGTACCGCCCGTTCCCGCCGGTCCGCTTGCCGAACCGCCAGTGGCCCTACCGCACGCTCACGCGCGCCCCGATCTGGTGCAGCGTCGACCTGCGCGACGGCAACCAGGCCCTCGCCCAGCCCATGAGCGTCGAGGAGAAGCTCGA
>JAEXPG010000063.1 GCA_023447015.1 Verrucomicrobiota bacterium | reverse complement strand
CTCCTCGCCCTCATCGACCAGCTCAACGCCGACCTCTCCGTCGACGGCATCCTCGTCCAGTCCCCCCTGCCCAAGCACATCGACGAGCTCACCGTCTTCCGCCGCGTCTCCCCGCAGAAGGACGTCGACGGCTTCCCCACCGTCAACCTCGGCAAGGTCGCCCAGGAGGACGACACCGGCTTCGTCGCCTGCACCCCCGCCGGCATCATGGAGCTGCTCATCCGCTCCGGCGTGAAACTCTCCGGCAAGCACGTCGTCGTGCTCGGCCGCAGCCTGATCGTCGGCAAGCCCGTCGCCCTGCTGGCCATGCAGCGCAAGGCCTTCGCCAACGCCACCGTCACCGTCTGCCACTCCCAGACCGCCGACCTGCCCTCGGTCACCCGTCAGGCCGACGTGCTCATCGCCGCCATCGGCAAACCGGAGTTCGTCACCGCCGCGATGGTCAAGCCCGGCGCCGTGGTCATCGACGTGGGCATCAACCGCGTGCCCGATGCGACCAAGAAAACCGGTTACCGCCTCACCGGCGACGTCCACTTCCCGACCGTCTCGCCGCTCTGTTCGAAGATCACGCCGGTTCCCGGCGGCGTCGGCCCGATGACCGTCGCCATGCTGATGAAGAACACCCTCAAGGCCTGGAAGCTCGCCCACGCCTGATCCACGCCCGCGCCGCCGCGACTCCATTTCCCGGGCACGGCGGCCCGCTCCAGGCTTCTTACGCCTTTTTCATCCCGCGGCCGGCCCGGCCGCCCAACCTCCGCTTGCCGCCCGGCCCCGTTTCCCCTTCACTGCGGCCCTCCCAGCCGAACCCCTGAGATGTCGAAGCCCAAGATCCTCGTCGTCGACGACCAGCCCGTTAACGTCCAGCTCCTGCGTCGCAAACTGGAGCGCGAGGGCATGGAGGTGCTGTCGACCAGCCGCGGCACCGAGGCGCTCCAGATCTCCCTCGAGCAGATGCCCGACCTCATCCTGCTCGATGTGATGATGCCCGACATGAACGGCTTCGAGGTCTGCCACCGCCTCAAGCAGTCCGTCGCCACCCGCTCCATCCCCGTGATTTTCATCACGGCGCGCACCTCGAAGGAGAGCAAGCTCGAGGGCCTCAACGTCGGCGCCGTCGACTACATCACCAAGCCCATCGACCTCGACGAGACCGTCGCCCGCGTCCAGACCCAGCTGCGCTTCGTCTCGATGAACCGCGAGCTGCTCGTCCTCCAGCGCCGCCTCTCCGAGGCCCGCCGCTCCGCCAGCGTCGGCGCGATCACCCAGGGCATCTCGCACAATCTCAACAACCTCCTCGGCGTCGTCATCGGCTACCTCGACCTGATCAAGACCTACTACGACCGCCCCGAGCTGGTGAAGAAGAACGCCGAGGCCGTCGACCAGGCGATCAACCGCATCGTCAACATCCTCCGCCAGCTCAGCACCGTCGCCATCAAGTCGCGGTTCTCCCTCTCGCAGACACCCCTCCAGAAGCTGCTCGAGGACGTCGTCAAACGCTACCAGTCGGAGTACAAGATCAACGAGCCGGTCACCATCGACAACCCCCTCGGCGACCTGGAGTTCAACACCAGCGTCGAAGTCATGGAGGAGGCGCTCTCCAAGCTCCTCATCAACGCCTGGGAGGCCTACGGCGACGACCACAAGGGCCCGCGGCCGATCATCATCCAGACCGAGATCAACCCCGACCATCCCGAGGGCGAGATGATCGAGATCCACGTGCTGGACAAGGGCCGCGGCATCGACCCGAAGATCCGCGACCACATGTTCGAGCCGTTCACGAGCACCAAGCACACCGTCGGCGTCGGCATGGGCCTCACCGTCGCCCGCCACTCGCTACGCAGCATCGGCGGCAACGTCGAGGTGCTCGACCGTCCCGACGGCGGCGTCTGCGCCACCGTCCTGCACCCCCGCAAGGCCGAGCCCGCCACGTAGGCCGGCCGCGCCGGGGTTCCGCCGGGAAACGACTCCGCTCCGGCGCCCCGATCCTTTCCGGTCGCGTCCGCCTACCCTGCGCCACCGCATCGTCAGCCCTCGGGCCCGTTGCTCGCGGCGCTGGCCGCCCGGCTGCCGCGCATCGCACGGGCTGCCGGATTCCAACGGCGACCGCGCGCTCGCCCGGCAACTGACGCAGCAGGTTCGCCTCCCGGGCCGGGTGCTGGTATTCCAGCCCTCCGGCAGTCTCCGCGTCTTGGCCCGCAGAACCTGCCGCGCGAGAACAGCGTCTGGCCGTGAGCGGACGCGACGTCCTGTCGTCCACCAAGATCGGTTCCCGGGCCGACTTCTCCCCGGAGAAGAGCTTCGCATCCACCGCATACCAAGGACAGCCTCCAGCCCCATGGCGCCAACCGAACCGCAGCAACCATCCCCGGACGCACGATCGTTGCCACCCCCACTTCCATCACAAGGGCAGTGGCGAGGAATCTGGATCGCACTGGCTGTCGCATTGGGCGTGTGTCTGGTCGCCGGCGCCATCGTCCTGCCGCGGCTGATCGCCGATCGCCGGCCAGGCGCGACGGTGGTGCTCCATTTCTACCTTGAGGGCAAAGACGCCAGACACGACGCAGAACTCTGGCGCCGCACGTGCACCGCGATCGAGGCGCGAGCAAACCGGCTCGGCGGCGCGCGGGTGAGCAGGATCGAACCGGGCCGACTTCGCGTGAAGTTCCCCGGGCGTAAGGTGGCCGAGATCGGGCCGGACGTCGCCGCGCTCGTGAAAACGGGGCGGCTCGACTTCCGCCTCATCCACCGCGATTTCGCCAACCTCCCCGAACGACCGGCTGCGGCGGCGGTCCCGCTGGGGTATGCGATCTTGCCCTTGGCCGTATGCGATGCCGACGGGACCCCCAGCGAGACCTATTTCGCGGTCAAAAGAATCCCGGAACAGACCGGCACGGACATCGCCGAAGCGCGCCCCACGATCAGCATCTCAGGCGACTACGAAATCCTGGTGCGGTTCACCGAAGAGGGCAGCCGACGCTTCGCGGAAGTCACCGGTGCGCATGTCGGCGAGCAACTCGCCATCGTGCTCGATGGCCGGTTATGCAGCGCACCACGGATCGTCGACCGCATCGCCGGCGGGTACGCCCAGATCACCGGGAAGTTCTCGCAGCGGGAGGCGGTCGAGTTGGCGAACGCCTTCACCTACCCCCTGCCGCTCCAGCCGGCCGTCTCGCTCGAGGCCGAGGACGGCCCCCCAGCGGATTCTCCGTAACCCATCGGCCGGCCTCGCGCAGACGCGCGGGGTCACGTTTGGGAGTTCCACCACCGGCGAAGAAGCGCAGACAAAACAGTCCCGCACCGCCGCCGCGGCAGCTGGAGCGATTCAGTCTGAAACGCCCCAGCTCGGGCGAAGCTCAACCCTTGAGCGACGGGTTGGTACGAGCCGCCTCCATCTGGAGCCAGGCCCACTGCTTGTCGACCTCGGCCTGGAAGGCGGCGACGACCTCGGGGTGTTTCTTGAGGTGCTTGAAACGGCCCTGCGAGAAGACCCACTCGGCCACCGGCTTCACCTGCGCGGGGCGGTAGTTGATCGTGAACCTGCCCTGCTCGACCTCGAAGAGCGGCCAAAAGTTGCAGTCCACGCCGAGGCGGGCGCTCTCGATGCCCAGGTCGGCGTCGATCTTCCAGCCGGGGATGCAGGGACTGAGAAGGTTGATGAACGACGGGCCGTTGTGGTCGACGGCCTTCTTCATCTTGCGGAAGAGGTCACCCACGTCGTGGATGCTGGCCTGGGCGACATAGCCGACATTGTGGGCGAGCATGATCTTCGTGAGATCCTTGCGGTTGCCCTTGCGGCCGTACGACTCGCTGCCGACCGGCGTGGTCGTGGTGGCGGCGCCCAGCGGCGTGGCCGACGAGCGCTGCACGCCGGTGTTCATGTACGCGCCGTTGTCGTAGCAGATGTAGGTGAGGTCGTGGCCCCGCTCCATCGCGCCGGAGAGCGACTGCAGGCCGATGTCGTAGGTGCCGCCGTCGCCGCCCATGACGACGAACTTCAGCTTCTTGGTGAGGCGGCCCTGGCGGACGAGCGAGCGGTAGCAGGCCTCCACGCCGCTCATCATCGCGCTGGCGTTCTCGAAGGCGGTGTGGATCCACGGGATCTGCCAGCTGCTGTAGGGGAAGATCGAGCTCGCGACCTCGAGGCAGCCGGTGGCGTTGCCGGCGACGATCTCGTAGTCGTCGGAGAGGCGCGTGAGCATCTTGGTGAAGATGCCCGTGGGGCAGCCGGCGCACATGCGGTGGCCGCCGGAGAATGTGCCCGGGCGGGCGCACATGGCCTTCGTCTCGGGAGAGAGCTCGGCGAGTTGCGGGGCGTTGGTGCTCATTGCTTGTCTCCTCGCACGTTGATCCAGCGACCCTGACGGTCGCCGACGGTCCCCTTGTCGATGCAGATGCGGCTCTCGCCGATGATGTGCTCGATGTGGCCCATCGAGAGCTCGCGGCCGCCGAGACCGTAGGTCTGGCCAAGGAGGAGCGGCCGGTTGCTGGAGTAGTTGTAGACGGCGGTATTGATCTCGGTGAAGACCGGGCCGTGGGCGCCGAAGCTCGCGCTGCGGTCGAGCACGGTGACGATTTTCGCGCGGGAGAGAGCCTGCGCGATCTGCGCGTACGGGAAGGGGCGGAAGCTGCGGATCTTCAGCAGGCCGACCTTCTCGCCCTTCGAACGCATCTGGTCGATGACCTCCTTGATCTCGCCACAGGCGGAGCTGATCGCGACGAGCGCAATCTCGGCGTCGTCGAGCCGGTATTCCTCGAAGAGGCCGTAGGAGCGGCCGAAGGTGCGGCCGAACTCGTCGGAGACCTCCTGGATGACACGGAGGGCGTTGCGCATGCCCTGTTCCTGGCTGCGCTTGTGCTCGATGTAGTAGTCCTGCAGGTCGAGCGCGCCCCAGGTGGACGGGCGGTCGGTGTCGAGGATGCTGTGGTACGGCGTGTGCGGGCCGACGAAGGCGCGCACGGCCACGTCGTCCTCGAGCTGCATGGTCTGGATCGAGTGGCTCGTGATGAAGCCGTCCTGGCAGACCATGAGCGGCAGGCGAACCTCCGGGTGCTCGGCGATGCGGGCGGCCATGACGAGGTTGTCGTAGGCCTCCTGGTTGGTCTCGCTGTACAGCTGGATCCAGCCGGCGTCGCGGGCGCCCATCGAGTCGCTGTGGTCGCAGTGGATGTTGATCGGGCCGGTGAGCGCGCGGTTGACGAGCGTCATCAGCACGGGCTGGCGCATGGAGGCGGCCACGTAGAGCAGCTCCCACATGTAGGCCATGCCGGCGGAGCTGGTGGCGGTCATCACGCGGCCGCCGGCGGCGCTGGCGCCGATGCAGGCGCTCATCGCGGAATGCTCGGACTCGACGGTGACAAACTCGGTGTCGACCTGGCCGTTGGCGACGTAGGTGGAGAAGTCCTCCACGACCTGCGTCGAAGGCGTGATCGGGAAAGCGGCGACGACGTCGGGGTTGATCTGGCGCATGGCCTCGGCGCAGGCGCCGGCGCCGGTGATCGGGACGATCTTGGGGGTTCCGGTGGTGGCGAGTTTCATGGATCAGACCTCGTCGCGGACCATCTCGAGGGCCTTGGCCTGGCCCTGCTTGTTGACGGGACACTCACGCACGCACAGGCCGCAGCCCTTGCAGTGGTAGTAGTTCACTTCCTTGACGAACTTGCGCGGCGCGCCGGCAGCATCGGTGCCGTCCTCCAGCAGGATCGCGTCCTCGGGACAGAACTCCCAACAGGCGAGGCAATGCGTGCACTGCTCGCGGTGGGTGATGGGCTTCCAGGTGCGCCAGGACCCGGTTTCGTATTTCGCGGCGCTGCCCGCTTCGGTGATGACACCGCCGTAGGGCAGGTCCTGCCAGTTCTTGAGTGTGCTCATGTCGTTTCCTCAGCCGATTTGGCAGAGGTCGTGCCCCTGCTGGACTGCCTGCAGATTCTTCTCCACGAGGTCGGGGCCGAGCAGACCGGCGATGACATGCGCGGCCTCCTCCTTGAGCTTGGCGACGCCGATGATCTGCGGCGCCACCTTGGCGAACGCGCCGAGCATGGTGGAGTTGGGGATTTCGCGTTTGAAGAGCGCGCGGGAGATGCGGTTGGCCGCGACGGTCACGACATGGTTGTCGAGACCGAGGATCGCACGCGCCTCGTCGGGGGTCTTCTCGATGTTGACGATGAAGATGGTGTGTTCGTCCACGCCCTCCTTGACGGCAGGAAGCGGCAGCAGGGTGGCATCGATGACGATGACAACGTCGGGGTTTGTCACCGGGGTATGGATGCGGATGACCTTCTCGCTGAACCGGTTGAACGCCTTCACCGGTGCGCCGCGGCGCTCGGGCCCGTACTCGGGGAAGGCAACCACGTTGCGCCCGGTGCCCTGGACGCACTCGGCGAGGGACTTCGCCCCCGTCACGGCGCCCTGACCGCCACGGCCGTGCCAACGGATCTCGAAATAGCCGGAGAGAGAATCTTTGGGTTGAACCATTATGGGAGGGAAAGCAGGGGGTTCCGATCGGTGAAATCGGCGAAACTGAGGCCCGCGTGGTCGTGGGCAATCCCGAATTTCCCCAAGGACGTGTCGGCGTGATTCCGCGGTCCAGCAAGAGGCCACCGCAGGAGCGCCGCAGTGCGCGCCACCACGGTCAGACCTCACCCCGTGCCGCAGCTGCAACGCCGCGCCGCCCCTGCCGCGGCGCCAACCCGGGGAGGGCGAGCGGCACTGCGGCACGGCGTCGCGGGGGGAGGTCGGCAATGGAACGCGGCGATACCAGCACGACTGCGCCGGGAGCGCAGGCCGGAGCGCACTCAGCTGCACTGCAGAATCATCCACACACTGGAGAAATCGCGGCGGGCGAGGTCCTGCTGGCGGATCCAGAAGTAGAGTCTGCCGCCGTCGCCCCACATCATCCCGGCGGCATCATCGGAATCGAGCTGCAGAAGCAGGATCCAGTCGGAACGGCCGCGTTCCAGCTCGGCGCGCCGCGGGTCGTTGTAGCCGGTCGGATCGCCGCAGTAGAGCCCGTTGGTCACGAGCTGGCACTGCAGATCCATGTCGCTGTCCTGGATCGCGTCGGAATAGCCGAGCAGCTGGTGCCTCGGATTCTTGCCGAACGGGGACGCGCACAGCTCGAAGTACGCCTCGCTCTCGGCGTCGGCCAGCCGGAGCGCCTGCACACGGGCATCCTGCCAGTCGGGATAGGACTGGATCGGCGCAAACTGGAGCGGGATCGTCCTGTGGCGCGCACTCTCGCCCAGTCCGCGGGGGGCGGCAGCCTCGCGCAACCCGCCGGTCGACTCGAAATAGCATACGCGCCAGCTGGCGCGGTCCTTGAGGTCGAACCCCCACGCACCCTGCTCGCTGTCGTAGAAGAACAACAGCGCGCCGTTTCGCGGCAGCGCCTCGGTTCCCGCGCCGGCCGGCAGCGCCGCCAGATCGATCTGCAGGAGGAACGATTGCGGTCGCCCCTGCCAAAGCGGCCATTCGAAACCGGCCGGAACCGAGGGCAAACCGCCCAGGTGGCTGAAGCCCGAGCCAGCGGCCGGCACGAGGTGGATCGCCGGCTGCCGCAGCGCATCGAGGCGGGCGCGGTGTTTCGCAAGATCGCCCGGCGCCATCCGCGGCGCCGCCGGTATGCCAGAAAGAAAACCCCAGGCGCCCGCGCTTCGCTTCCGTTCGACAAGTGCGACCGCCACTCCCAGCAGAAGCAACAGGATCCCCGCGCGGAGCAGTCCGGAACGGTTCATGATTTGAAGATGTCCCGGACCAGTTGTTCCGCATCGAAGGGCACCAGCTCGCGCTCGAAACGGCTCTGGAGACCGTAGGCCATGACTTCGAGCGGGCTGTCGCGGTACCCGAACCTCGCGAGCCCATCGGCGTAAGCGGCAAGGAATCCCTTCGGGCCGAGCACCTGCCATTGGATGACGTGGATCATCTCGTGGAAATGAAGCGACTCTTCGGCCGCGTGCCGTCGGTCGACGAAGAACGTGTCCAAGTACGTGATGCCGGCGGCCGGCATGGACTCGAAGTCCCCGAAGCCCGGAATGCCGAGGGCCGTCAGCGGCGGCACCGGCACATGGTCCACCACCACGACCTTGGCGGTCAGCAGCTCCCGGCCGAAGTAGTTTGGCAGCCGCCGGAAGCCGAGTTCACCGAGCGGCCGCGCCGCACCAGCATGGTCCGCGATCAGCTGCGCGATCCACCGCGTCACCCGCGGCCACGCCTGCTCGAACTGCTCCGGGGTGATAGGCATGGGGAAATGCCCAGGTTCAGAGCTTCACGCCGCAATAGGAGCAGAAGCTGGCGCCTGGTTGGCAGGTGCGCCCACACCGAGGGCAACTGGTTCCCTGCGCAGCCTCGGGCGGAGGCGCCGAGGACGCAGGCTCGTCGCTCCCGTATCTCGTCGGAGGCCCGCCAGCCGACCAGTAGACACCGGAGGTCATGCTCGTCTTGCAGTTGGCGATCACTTCCCGGCCATCGGAGGTGCGGTAGCGCACTTCATAGATCCGGCTGTCCTCTTCGCCAAACCATCCGCGGCCAAACGGAGTCCAGGTGATGTCC
Organism: Verrucomicrobiota bacterium; assembly: GCA_023447015.1. GTDB lineage: Bacteria > Verrucomicrobiota > Verrucomicrobiia > Opitutales > Opitutaceae > CAJCBL01. The sequence continues at coordinate 1,875 of JAEXPG010000063.1, read as the reverse complement.
AGCACCACGCACCCGGCCGCACGCAGGACATCGTGAATCCGACTCCGGTCCATACGATCCGCGATGCAGCGCAGGAACACTGCCAACGCCCCAATACCGATCGCCCAAGGCCAGAACTCCGATGCGCTCACCTGTCGGTCGTTGATATAGTACTCTGCGAGCAACGGCAGCATCGTCATTTCCTCCAATCGGCTTCGCGTTCGCGGAAGTGTTCGTGGGCGGCTTCGGGAGCTTCGCCGCTGTCCGCGGCGATCACGTCGGGCGGCGGGTGGTTGGCGCACGCCGCGAGGGTCTCGTCCTCCAGCCGGACGGTGGCGCGGTTCGCCGCGTCGCTTGTGGCAAGCTCGTCGTGCGCGAACACCGCGGAACGGCGGCTCGCCCTGCAGGCGCTCACGGGTACACCTCCGCAAAGAGACGGGCGAGGACGCCGTGGGCAGGCGGCGGGAGCGGATGGTCCTTCTGGAGGAGCTGGACCTTCTCGCGAAACTCGGCGACGACGGCGGGGCGGATCTTCTGCAGGCGCTTGAGCGTCTGCGCGAGGAGGAGCCGGGGCACGGCGTTGCCGGGCTCGGCGAGACAGAGCTGGAGGTTGCCGTCGAGGATCTCGCGTTCGCCGCTCAGGAAGCCGGACGACACGCCCTCAATCGTGCTGGTGCTCACGGCGAGGCACTGTTCGAGACGGAGCAGGTAGGTGCCGAAGTTGGCGCCGGCGGGCACGCGATAGGAGGCGGGCGGCGGCGTGCGTTCGAGTCCGGCCTCGCTGGCCAGGAGCGCAATGAGATCGTTCGCAAGGCCGCGCAGCGGGGCCTCGAACGCGGCGAGGGTGAACGTGGCCTCAAGGGGGCCGAGTTCCTTGGCGTCGATCGTGCGGACGAGCCGCAGCTCCACGCGCCACGGTTCCGCCGCCGAACACACGTGGGTGACAACGACGTAGTCGGCGGGAGTCTCGCCGGTGCGGGCATGCTGGGCGGCCTCGTCGGTCTTCCACGCGACGGAACCGAGCACGAATGCAGGATTGCGGCCGTTGAGCCAAGGGATGATGGGGCGGACTTGGGCGCGGCCGGAAAAACGGATCTGTTCGGCCAGGAAGAGCGGTAGCGCGCGGGACATGCGACCGGGGCTGTCGCTCATCTGATGCACGGGCTTGTCGCCCGCCTTCGGCACCTCGGCGGTGCTGCCGAGGAACGCAATGCGGAGCAGGTCCCCGAGGGGAGCCGGGAACAGCTCGGTCGCCGGCGAGGCCTCGGGCAGCCACACCGGACCGTCGCCGACGAGCATCGTAATGGACAACGGCGCGGGCGGCGCGGACTCGGCGGTGCCGACATGGGCCTTGGCGAGTTCAGTATCCCAGAAGGCGAGCGTCTGCGCCCAGTCGGGGCGTTTCTGCGCGTAGAGCTGGTCGAGCAGCGCGCGGGTGGCGTCGAGCCGGCCAAGGTCGAGGTTGGCCTTGAGGAGGTTGTTGCCCACCGCGATACCATGGGCGGCGACATCAAAGTGCGGGCCAACGAGCTCGAGGATCTCGGGCAGGTGGCCGTGGTTGCCGAGGTCGCCGCTGAGTTGCATGAGCAGATCCTCCGGCACGGGGTTGCCGGCCAGCGCAAGCGCCTCGCGGAAGAGAGCCAGGGCGGCGTCGAGCTGCCGATTGTCGAGGGCCTCATGCGCCAGCCAGAGACGGGCGCGCCAGCTGCGCGGCAGCGCGGCGAGGCGGCGCAACGCCTCGAGCGCGGCCGGCGCCCCACCCTGCTCGCGCTGGAGGGCCAGGTACCAGTCGAAGGCGTTGTCCTGATTCGGATCGAGCTCGAGCGCGCGCCAGAGGGTGGCCCGCGCCTGCGCGTCGTCTCCGCGTGCCGATTGTACCTTGGCAAGATTGGTGAG
>JAEXPG010000020.1 GCA_023447015.1 Verrucomicrobiota bacterium | reverse complement strand
GCGCCTGCTTGTGCGGACGCGCAAGCAGGCGCCGGCTGAAGAGCTCCGCGCCCTCCTCACCGGCGAAGAACAGAACCCGCCGCTCGAGGAAATTCGCCGGGGACACCAGCGCGCCCTTGGCCCGATGCGCCACCAGCACGTGTTCCGCCCGCGCGAGACTGATCACCGCCCGGTGCATCGCGCGCACAAGGTCGCTGCCGTAGGCGTGGCCATAGGCGTAGCCGGCCCGCGTGCGCCGGAAAAGGATGACAACCTCGCCAGGCCCCGAACTGTGGTGGATGCGCACCGCCTCGACCCCACCGTAGGGCGAAGCCGTGTGCTCGGCCGGAAGCCGCCCGTCCCACCAGGAGACGACGGCATGCCGCTCGATCGCCTCGGCCCGGGCGAGCCGCCGGGCCTGCCCGCGAAACAGGCCCGGAAACGCCGCCATGCCGTTCGAACTGCGATCGTCGTGGAAACCGTAGGCGCCGGCCGACGCGCTGTCGTGCACCGCAAGATAAGCCCAGCGTTCCAAGGCCTCCGAGATCGCCATATGGCATGAGGTGCCCGCCGACCGGGCGATGCCCGTGCCGTCCGCCTGCCCGTACATGGCCTGCACCTGCTTGCCGACCGAGAGCTCCTCGCGCAGGAACGCGTTGGCCAGGCAGTACGGCTCGCCCAGCACCGAGAACTCGCCCGGATCGACGCGGTCGATCGGGCCGCCGTGCTCGGCGAAGACGTCACCATATTTCAATGCAGCGAGGGAGACCATGGCGATATGTGGCGGCGGTCAGGCCGTGGATTCCGGGGCCCCTTCCACGCCCTTGATGACGATGATCGCGCTGCCCGGGCGCGGCGCCATCAGCGGCGGCTGCGTCCAGGCCAGCGTCCGGGGGGCCGAAATCTCGGTTCCCTTGATGACGATGATCGCGCTGCCGGGCCGGGGGGCCATCAACGGCGGCTGCGTCCAAACCAACGAATTGCGCTGTGGGGCTTCCATCGAGGACAAGCCGTTTCCGAGAACCAACGAGGCGAGCGCCGCGGCGCCGCCGACAAGGAGGGTCAGGATGGTCTTTGTCATGGCAGGACGAGAAATCATTTGCCGCGTCCGTTCCGCCGACTGATCTTTCCGCCCCTTTCACGATGCGCTGGCCCACTTGGATCCGGGTGGTTTTGTGGCTGGTTTGCCTGGCCACTCCAGGAGTTGCTGCCCTGCAGTTCACGCCGCTGGCCGTGCCGGTCGCGCTGCCGGAGAACCTGCGCGGCAAGGCGGTGTGGGCACTCGACCGGCTGCCGGACGGACGATTGGCGGCGGGCTTCGAGGGCGGCGTGGCCGTCGGCGTGCCCGGGGGAAGCTGGGAGATCGTCGCCACCCCCGACGGCAGCCCGGTCCAGGCGATCGCCGCCGCGCACGGGCGTCTGCTCGTGGCCGGCGGAAGCTGCGCGGGCTTTGTCGAGAGCGGGACCTTCATCCCCGTATCCGGAATCCACTCCCAGATCACCGAGGCGCTCGCGGTTCCGGAGGGCTGGCTGCTCGCGGGCCCCTCCGGCCTGTGGCTCGCCCCCGTGACCGGACCGGTCGCGCGGATTGAAGAGGGCGCCGGCACCGGCCACGCGGTGTTCGGCCGGAAGGGGGCGGAGTCCCTCGTGTTGTGGCCCACCCAACCGCCGCGGCGCTGGGCCGCCGGCCGGCTCCAGTCGACCGAGGGCGACGCGTCGATCCCACCGGGTGTCCGCCTGCTCCGCGACGGCCTCTGGCTCACCGAGCAGGGCGTCTGCCGCAACGCATCACGCCCACTGCTGGAGCCGGCGGTGGCCGGCGCGCTGCTGGACGAGTTCGGGCTCATCGGCATCGCCGACGGCGACCCGTGGATCGTGTGCGCCACCTACTGGCGGGGACTGCTCGGCTACCGGGCCGGCGCGACCATGCCCGACTGGCAATGGTCGGGGCCGGGCACCGCCTACACCTTCGGCCGCGACGGCGACTCCTTCCTGCTCGGCAGCGGCCAGGGCGCCTTCGGCCTGGCCGACCCCAACCAGATCCGCATCGCCCGGTTCGACGACGCCGAGATCCTCTACCTCCAGGCCGAAACCGGCGGCGCCCGGCTGGTCACCCTCGGGGGCCTGATCGAGGTCGGCACGGTCTCACCCGGTCCACGGGAACAACTCTGGCCTGAGACCGACGGAGCAACGGTCGCCGGCGAAACGATGGAGTTTCGCGGCCGCTCGATCATGCTGCCGACCCGCTACGTCAACGGGCTGAGCGTCTGTGGCGACGCCGCCGCCGTGGCCTACGGCAACACCGTGCTCGTCGCGCGTGAGGGCGGGCAGATCGTCAACGAACTCCCAAGCGGGATCACCTCGCTGACCGGCGACGGCCGCCGTTTTCTCGCCGGCACCATGGCGGACGGAGTCCGGGCGTTCGCAACCGATGGAGCCCCGGGCGAGCAGATCGGAGGCGGCCGCTCGCGCGTGCGCACCGTCGCCCCCGGCCGGACGATCCTCCTCTTCTGGAACGGCGAGGTGCGCGACTCCCGCGACGGTCTCCTCGGCCGGGTCGCCAAGGGCAACCCGCGCGACGCCACCCTGGTCAGCATCCGGCAAGCCGACGGCGCCACCCAGTCGCGGCAGTTGGCGGTGCTCGTCACCCGCGCGGACGGTCCTCCGGTGATCGGTCGGTTGGAGAACGGCACGTGGATCCCGCTCGAGGTTCCGGGACTCGCCGAGATCGACGCGGAGTCCATGGCGGCCGGGGACGACCGGCTCTACGTGGCCGGCCGCCGCGGGGTCCTCGAGGTCCGCCTGCCACTCGCCGCGGCCCAGCCGCCGCCCCTCGCCTGGCAATGGACCGACGGCGACCAGTCCGCCCGCCTCGCGTTGCAGGGCGAACAAACCGACCACGCGATCCTCACCCCAAGCCGCTGGGAGCTGCCGCCGGCACCGGAGACCCTCTGCAAGGTGCGCATGCCGACGGGCCTCTGGTCCGACGCCAAGCCGGGGGTGCCCCTGACCATCCCGGTGAATTGGGGCGTGAATCCGGTCACTCTGCGTCTCGAACGCAACGGGCTGGTCGTCCAGCGCGACCTCGTCGTCATCCGACCCTATCCGTGGTTCCTCCGCGGGTGGGCGCTCGCGCTGGAGATCATCCTGCTCGGCGCCGCCGTCTGGGGCATCGCCCGCTGGCGCACGCGCCACCTGATGGGCCAGAAACGCGCGCTGGAGACGGCCGTCGAGGTCCGCACCGCCCAGTTGCGCAAGGCCAACGCCGCCAAGGAGGAGTTCCTCGCCAGCGTCAGCCACGAGATCCGCAATCCGCTCAACGGCGTCGTCGGCATCTGCGCCATCCTCCAGGACTCCGAGATCGGCCCACGCGAGAAGAACTTCGTGCGCGTGCTCTCCGGCTGCGCGCAGCAGCTCAACTCCATGCTCGACGACGTGCTCGACTTCTCCCGCATCGACCGCGGCGAGATCACCCTCGCCACCGCGCCGTTCGAGATCTGCTCGCTCGTGGAGGAGGCCGTCCGCGTGATGGACCCGTCGCTCGAATCGTGCTCCCTGCAGCTGCCCGAGACGCCCCAGTGGCTCGAGGGCGACGCCGGCAAGATCCGGCAGATCGTCTGCAACCTCGTCTCCAACGCGCTCAAGTACGGCCGCCCGCGCGAGGCCGGGATCGAGCTCCGGCTCACCCCAGTCACCAACATGCGGATGCAGTTCCGCATCGCCGTCCACAACACCGGCCCGACCATCCCCGCCGACGAGCTGCCGCGGCTGTTCGACTCCTTCCGCCGCGGCTCCGGCACGGACAACACCCCCGGCTTCGGCCTCGGGCTGGCCGTCTGCCGCCGCCTCGCCGAACGCATGGACGGGCGGATGACCGCCGCCAGCGCCGACGGCAACACCGAGTTCGCGCTCGAGCTGGTGCTGCCGATGTCCGCCCCGCCGGCCAGCCGGGACACCGCGACGAACACCGTCTCCCGCGCCCTCGCCATCGAGGACGAGGACTACAACCGCCTCGCCCTCGGCCACGCCCTCCGCGCGCTCGGCTACGAGATCGACTGGGCGACCGACGGCGCCTCCGCCCTCCAGCTCGCCCGCCGCCAGGCGTACGACCTCATCCTCACCGACTGGAAGCTGCCCGACATCGACGGGGACGAGCTCTGCCGTCAGCTCCGCGCCGTGCTCGCCCCGCCCCCGCCGCCGATCGTCGCCGTCACCGCCTACTCCTCCGCGGAGAAGATGGCGGCCGCCCGCGCCGCCGGGATGACCGGCTTCGTCACCAAGCCGGTGACACGCGAGAAGCTCGAGCAGCTCATCCGCAACCTCGACACCGGCCCGCAGCCCCGCCCGTCGCTCGACATCACCCGCCACGCCGGCGCGCACCCCGCCCTCGCACTGCTCGGCGAGCTCGCGCCCACGCTCCAGAAGCTCTCCGCCGACCTGGCCGCCGGCTGGCAGCAGACCGAGGCGCAGGCGCGCCTGCGCGACCCGCGCACCGGCCGCGCCGCCCACGGGCTGCGTTCGCTCCTGCTGCTGGCCGGGGAGGCCGATCTCGCCGAGCAGTTCGGCCTGCTCGAGACCGCGGCCACCGCCGGCGCCTGGGAGACCGCCGACCGCCTGTTGCCCTTCCTCGCGAACGAGATCGGGCTCGCGCGCAACCGCCTCGCCGCCGGAACGGACAACTGACCGTCCCGCGGTGCCGACTTAGCGCTTCCGTTTCCCGGCGCGGCCGCTAGCTTCGCGCCGCACACCCGAATCCCGCCCCATGCCGAAAGCCGTCACCGCCGTTTCCGTGGCCGACTTCTTCGCGAAGTACGGCGCCAAATTGAAGGCCGAACTGATCGCCGGCAGCGAGGGTGTGCACCGCCAGATCCGCGAGCCCAGCATCAACCGCCCGGCTCTCGCCCTCACCGGCTTCTACAAGTATTTCGCCTACAAGCGCGTCCAGGTCATCGGCTCCACCGAGATGACCTACTTCAAGACCCTCTCGCCCCTACGGCAGGAGGAGATGATGCACGCGATGATCGACCGCGGCATCCCCTGCCTGGTCCTCACGCGCAGCCTGCTGCCGACCAAGAGCATGCTCACCGTCGCCCGCGAACGGAAGCTGCCGCTCTACCGCACGCCGCTGATCACGATGCACTTCGTCAACATCTCGACGCTGTGCATCGACGCCGAGTTCGCCCGCCAGACCACCGAGCACGGCACCACCCTCAGCATCGAGGGCGTCGGGGTGATGATCCGCGGCCACAGCGGCGTGGGCAAAAGCGAGGCCGCCCTCGCGATCATCGAGCGCGGGCACAGCCTCGTCGCCGACGATCTCACCCACATCCGCGTCCTCGACGAACGCGAGCTGATCGCCTCGAGCCTTCCCCTCAACCGCGGCTACATGGAGTGCCGGGGCATCGGCATCATCAACGTCGCCGAGATGTTCGGCGTGCGCAGCATCCGCCCGGAGGTCCGGCTCGAGATGGTCGTCACCCTCCAGGACTGGCGTCCGGAGGTGGAGGAGGAGCGCACCGGCCTGGAGGAGAGCTTCTACGACATCCTTGGTATCCGTGTCCCGCATATCGAGATCCATGTGCGGCCGGGCCGCGACATCGCCCGCCTCGTCGAGGTCGCCGCCCTGGTCCAGGCCCTCAAGAAGATGGGCAAGGACCCGGCCAAGGAGTTCAACGAGCGGCTGATCGCCTTCATGAGCGCACAGCAGCAGCCGGCCGCGGAGGACGAGGAGTCCGTTCCCGGCGCCGAACCGCCCGCGGAGTCGCCCGTGAAGACGGACTGATCCCGGCGACAGGGCCTTTCCGGCCCCGGGGCCGCTCAGCACGCGCAGCCACCACCCGGCGCCGTGCCGTCGGCCACATTGCGCTGCAGCACCTTGAGGTCGCCGCGCGCCCCCCAACCCTCGCGCAGCCAGAAGCGCTCGCCCTCGGTGTTGGCCGCATAGAGGAAGATGTTGCATTTCTCGATCTCGCGCGCCCGCAGCCCGGCAAAACATTGCGCCAACAGCGCCCGGGCGATGCCCCGCCTCCGGTGCTCCCGCGCGACCGCGAGATGGTGCAGGTAGCCGCGGCGGCCATCGTCGCCGCACAGCACCGCACCGACAAGCGTGCCGTCGCCCAGCACCGCCACCGCGCTCGCACCGGGGTTGCGCTCGAGAAATGCGGCCAGCCGCTCCGGCTTGTCGGACTCCCCCAGCCCCATCCCCTCGGTCACCCGCCACAGCGCCAACGCCGCCGGGAGGTCGGCGACCGTCATCGGGCGGACTTGGAAACACGCGCAGCTCATCGCCGGTCACAACGGCGCATCCGCGCCCATCTTTCAACCCCGCAGTCGGTGCCGGACAGGCACCACGCCCGCCTGCTCCCTTTCCCGCCACGCCCGGTCAACCCTCCGGCTTTCCCGTTGCCAGCCGGCCGGCCGCCGCCCTTCATTTTCCGCTTCCATGGCCTTCCCCTTCTTCTCCCGCACCCGGAACGCGATCGCCGCGCGCTGCGCCGACGATTCCGCCACCAAGGCGCGGCTGCGTTTCGCGCCGTATTACCACGCCATGGAAGCGCAGCAGGGCACCCGTATCCGCCTGGACGGCCGCGACATGGTCATGCTCTCGAGCAACGACTACCTCGGCCTCTCCTTCCACCCGAAAGTCATCGAGGCGGGCCAGCGCGCCATGGCCAAGTGGGGCGCCAGCACCACCGGCGCCCGCGTCTCCAACGGTTCCCGCGCCTACCACCGTTCCCTCGAGGAGAAACTCGCCGCCTTCCTCGGCAAGGAGGCCTGCCACATCCACGCCGCCGGCTACCTCTCCTGCATGTCCGGCATCGCCGCCTTCGCCGCCAAGGGCGACGTCGTCCTCGCCGACAAGAACATCCACTCCTGCCTCTGGGACGGTATCCGCCTCTCCAACGCCACCGTCGAGCGCTTCGCCCACAACAACCCCGACGACCTGCGCGACGTCGCCAAAACCATCCCGGCCGACACCGCGCGCCTCATGGTCCTCGAGGGCGTCTACTCCATGGAGGGCCACATCGGAAACCTCCCCGAGTTGGTCGCCGTCGCCGAGGAGTTCGAATGCTTCAACGTCCTCGACGACGCCCACGGTTTCGGCGTCCTCGGCCGCGACGGCCGCGGCACGGCCGACCACTTCGGCCTTACCGACAAGATCGACATCATCGTCGGCAGCCTTTCGAAGGCGCTTGGCAGCACCGGCGGTTTCATCGCCGGCACCCGCGAGTCCATCGAGTACCTCCGCACCCACTCGAAGCACACCATCTTCAGCGCCGCGCTCGCACCCGCCCAGGCCGCCGCCGCCGAGGCCGCGCTCGAGCTCATGCAGACCGAGCCGCACCACCGCGAACGCCTCTGGGCCAACACCCGTCGCTACACCGCCTTCCTCAAGTCGCTCAAGCTCGACACCTGGGGCAGCGAGACGCCCGCGGTGCCCATCGTCGTCGGCTCCAAGGAGCGCGCCTACCGGTTCTGGCAACTGCTCATGGAGAAGGGCGTGTTCACGGTCATGTCGATCGTGCCCGCCGTCGCGCCCGGCAAAGACCTCATCCGCACCGCCATCTCCGCCCTCCACTCCGACGAGGATCTCTCCCGCATCGAGGAAGCC
>JAEXPG010000055.1 GCA_023447015.1 Verrucomicrobiota bacterium | reverse complement strand
CGCCTCCGGCTCCGAGGTCATCCACCTCGCCTACAAGGACAACGTCTGGGCCATCCTCGGCGGCATCGACGGCGCCAACACCCACATCGCCATCCGCGTCGCCCTCAAGATCGAGATCCCGTGGATGACCCCCGGCGACCTCGACCCGACCTACATCGAGACCAACATTCCCTGGGTCATGCGCTGCATCGGCGACGATCGTCAGCTCAACTACATCCTCGTCGACTACGCCATGCGCAAGATGGGCTACAAGCGCCCCTGCATCATCCGCGCCTCCAGCCGCTACGGCCGCTTCGGCGTGCGCGAGATCCGCGACAGCTGCCGCCGCCTCGGCACCCCCAGCGTGATCGAGATGGCCTTCAAGGACGGCGCCACCAACTTCGCCATGCAGCTCGACCGCATCGCCGAATACCAGCCCGACGTGATCTTCTGCTGGGGCAACGGCCCCGACACCGCCCGAGTCCTCAACGCCGTCCGCGCCCGCGGCTGGAAACAGCCCTTCCTCACCTGCGACCGCGCCGTCACCGACGAGTTCGTCCAGATCGCCGGCGCCAACGCCGAAGGCGTCATCGCCGGCTACCCGTGGGACCCCGAGCGCAAGGATCCGAAGCTCGACGCCTTCCGCGCCGCCTTCAAGGCTCGCTGGGGCGTCGAGGCCGACACCTACGCCGCCCACGCCTACGACGGCATGAACATGCTCCTCTGGGCCATCCAGACCGTCGGCCTCAATCGCGCCAAGATCCGCGATGTGCTCGCCTACCGCTCCGAACCCTTCGACGGCGTGACCGGCCTGATTCCGTTCAGCTCCGCGCTCGACGACGCCGGCGATGTCTTCCTCGCCATCCGCGAGAACGGCAAGTGGGTCTTCCACTCGCGCGAGGAGCTCGGCATCCCGCGCGGCAAGGTCATCGAGCAGACCCGCCGCGAGCGCGACCCGGCCGCCGCGAAGTAGGCCCGCAGCCGGTGCACCCCCACGGCATCTTCCGTGTTGAAGCCTGCGCGCAGGCAATCCGTAGACCAACCTACGCGAACGTGCTCCGCCGCAGCCTCTCCGCCGTAGGAGCCTGCTTGCAGGCGATCCGAGGTAGGGACGTTTCTCCGAAACGTCCGTCCGCGGCCTTCTGCCAGACGCTCGTCGCGGGACGTCTGGTTCGAGGTAGGGCGAGTCGGCCCCGACGAGCCGCGGCTCACGCTGAGGGTTTGCCCTACCTACGGAACGGAGAGCCATCAGTGCCCTCGATCGGGAATGCTCAGCCCACGCCGCACGCCGCACTCCGCATTCCGCGCTGGGCGGTAACCCTCGGACTCTTCGCGCTCGCCGCCACGCTGGACGCCGAAGAGCCGTACCGCAATCTCCGCGACGCGACGCTCGAGTACAACGGCCCCGCCGAGGACTTCGCCAACCTCACCGAGCTCCGCCTCGGCTGGTTCGGCCCCAGCGATCCCGCCGACCCGCTCACCGGCGACCTCTGGTGCGCCGCCACGATGGCCGTCGACGAGGCCAACGCCGCCCCCCGTAGTGGAACGCTTTGCGTTCCGTCCGCTCCGTTTCCAGATCCCGATTCCACCGCCGGAGTTTCCGCCGCTTCCCGTAGTGGAACGCCTCGCGTTCCGTCCGATCCATCTCCGAATGGTGGGGCGGGCTTCACGCCCGCCAGTTCGGCCCCGCCCGCGTCTTCCGCTTCCGAGCCCTCGTCCCTCGACGCTCGTCCCTCAGCCACTCCGCCGCTCCCCTTCCGCCTCGTCCCCCGCTGGGCGCCCGACCCGTGGCGCGCCGGCGTCTCGCTGCTCACCCGCATGGTCTACGACGAGCAGCCGCTCGCGTTGCTCGGCTCCGTCGATTCCGCCTCGACCCACCTCGCCGAACAGGTCGTCGCCAAGGCCCAGCTCCCGCTGCTCAGCCCCGTCACCACCGACAAGTCGCTCACGCTCGCCGGCGTCTCGTGGATGTTCGCCTTCGCCCCCTCCGACGCCGCCATCGCCCGCCCCCTCGTCGACGCCGTGCTAGCGACGGTTCCTCCGCCCGGTGGGGCGGGCTTTACGCCCGCCATTCCGCGTGCCGGTTCAGCACTCCCGACGGCTCCGGCCCCCCAATCCGCAATCCACGATCCGCAATCCACGATCGTCCTCCTCCTCTCCGGCACCGACCACGAGTCGCGCCTGACCACCCGCGAGGTGATGCGGGAGTTCTCCCGCCGGGGCCACCTCCCCGAAACCCGTTTCGAGCTCGCGCCCGCGCTCCCGCTTCCCCCCGGCGTGCTCGAGGCGATCGACCGCGCCACGCCCACCGCCATCGTGCTCGTCGCCACGGCCGAGGATTCCGCGCGGTGGTTGACCACGCTCCGCGCCCGCCCGGCGCTGAGGACATCGGCTCCGCTCTTCTTCGGCTCCCACACCCTCGGCCGTACCCGCTTCCTGGAGTTGGCCGGCGCCGCCGCCGAAGACATCCAGTTTCCCCTGCTCTGGAATGCGGTGTCCGCTTCGCCCGCTGCCACCGCCTTTGTCGCCCGCTTCCGCGCCGCCCGCGGCCACGATCCCGATTACGCCGCCGTCTACACCTACGACGCCACCCGACTGCTCCTCGCCGCCATCCGCCGCGCCGGCCCGAACCGCGCGCGGATCCGCGAAGCTCTGGTCTCACTCTCGCCGTGGGCAGGCCTCGCCGGCCCCGTCCAGTTCGACGG
>JAEXPG010000054.1 GCA_023447015.1 Verrucomicrobiota bacterium | reverse complement strand
TACGACCGCGCCGTCGGCCGCACGCTGGAGCGCCACGCCGTCACGCTCGACGAGTGACCAGCCCGATCCCGCTCACGCCTTCCGCTCGAAGAGCTCCGCCACCACGCGCAGCAACTCGGCCGGATCGTAGGGTTTACCCAGCATCCTGACCTCGTCGCCCGGGAAAAACTCGGGCTGGATCGTTCCTGCGCTGTAGCCGCTGCAGAAGAGGACCGGCTTGTGGGGATCGCGCAGGCGAATCTTCTCGTAGATCTCACGGCCGCTCAGCTTGGGCAGGATCGCATCGAGGATGACTAGGTCGAACTCCCCTGCCCGCTCCTGGAAGATCTGCCACGCTTCCTCCCCATCCCCGCTGGCGACCACGCTGTAGCCGGCCCGGGTAAGAACCCGGTCGGCCAGCTTGCTCACCGACACGTCGTCCTCCACGAGCAGGATGGTGCCGCTGCCACGTTTCGGGGTCGCGACCGTGGCGGCAGCTTGCGGCGGGTGCTGGCGCGCCTGCACCGGGAAATAGAGCCGGAAGGTCGTGCCGACCCCGACTTCGCTGTAGACGTGGGTGAGCCCCCCGTGTTTCTGCATGATCCCGTAGACCACCGCCAGGCCGAGGCCCGTGCCCTTGTCCTTCGCCTTCGTGGTGAAGAACGGGTCGAAGATCCGCGCCAAGGTCGCCCGGTCCATGCCGCAGCCCGTGTCGTTGACCGCCACCTGCATGTAGCTCCCGACTCGCGCCCAGGGGTGGGCGGAGCAGAAGGCCTCGTCGAAGTCGACCGGTTCGACCTCCAACGTGATCCTCCCGCCACGCGGCATCGCGTCGCGGGAGTTGATGCAGAGGTTCATGAAAACCTGTTCAAGCTGCCCGCGGTCGCCGCGGATGTTGCCAGCCTTCGCAGCCGGCTTGAGCACGAGCTCCACCGAGGCGTCGAGCAGACGCCGCAGCATCTTGATCTGGGCGGTGAGCAGCTCGTTGATGTCGATGTCGACCAGCTGCACGCTCTTGTCGTCGCGGCTGAACACCAGGAGCTGCCGCGTGAGCTGCGTCGCCCGGGCCGAGGCCTCGCGCACCTGGTGCAGGCACTCGTCCCGGTCCGCCTCCGTGTCCGCCTCCTGCGCCTGGACCGCGAAGCCGTTGATCACCTGGAGCAGATTGTTGAAATCGTGGGCGATCCCGCCGGCCAGCAGGCCCACCGCCTCCATTTTCTGCGAGAGGCGCACCTGGTCCTCGAGCCGCACCTCGCGCGTCACATCCTGCCCGACCAGCACATAGCTGATGATGGCGCCCTCCGGATCGCGGATCGGATAGACGGCCTGCTGCAACGTGCACGTCGATCCGTCCCGGCGCACGCACGCGATGCGCGCGGTCCACCGCCCGCGGTGCTCGATCTCCGCGAGGACCCGGGCGAGCGAGAACGCCTCGCGCTCCTCGCCCACGCGGTAGAGCGCGCCGATCTCCTGGATCCGTTGCGGGGCGGGGATGCCGGTCGCACGACCGAACGCCGGATTGACGTAGTTCACGCGGCCGTCCTGCTCGAACAGCAGGATCGCCTCCGCACTCTGCTCCACCGCGGAGGCGAGCCGGATGCGTTCCAACTCGGCCCGCCGGCGGTCGGTCAGATCGATCCGGGCGCCCAGCACCCGGAGCGGATGCCCGGCGGAGTTGCGCTCCACAAACACGCGATCGAGCACATGCCGCGTCTCGCCGTCGGACCGGACCACCCGGTACTCCACCGCCCAGTGTTCGGACCCGCCGTGGATGTGCTCACGCAGCGATTTCACCAACCACCGGCGATCTTCGGGGTGCAGATGGCGTTCCCACTCGCCGAACCCCATCGCCAGCCCGGTCGGCAGCTGCAGCTGTTCGGCATAACCATCGTTCCACCACAACGCACCGCTCACCACGTCCCAGTCCCACACCGCATCGTTGGTCGCCCGGGCGATGAGGCGGAAATGCTCGCCGCTGCGCCGGAGCTCGAGCTCGGCCCTCCGCCGCAGCAGGATCACCCAGACCAGCAGCACCACCGCGGTCGCCAACACGACGATCACCACCAGTCCGGCGACGATGCGCGAGCGGTGGATCTGGTAGAAAGTCTGCGGCGCATGGAAAATCTCCGCCCGTGCCGGCAGCAGCGCCGGCGAGATCCCGAAACGTTCCAGCTGCCGGTAGTCGAATGCCACCCGGGTCGGCGAACTCGTCACGATCGGGATCGCATCGATCGACTCGCCGGAAAGCACCCGCAGGACCAGTCGCCCGACCAGTTCGCCGTGCAGGTCCTCCGACAGAAGGCTGCCCCCCATGCCCTGCCACACGGCCGTCTCCCACGTGGCCCCGCTGCTGTGCCGCGCCAACGGCGGCGCCACGAAATACACCGGCACCCTGCTCTGTGCCGCCAGACTGCGGCCGAACTCCGGGTCATCGACCAGCACACGGCCGGCCTCGTCGCGAAAGATGCTCAGGATCAGCACCGCGGTGTCGTCCGGCAGCAGGCTCACCTTGCGCAGGAGCGACTCCGCCGTCCACCCCTCGACCCAGTCGAACTCGAACGGCGGCTTCACCCGGGCGATCACCTTCTCCATGGCGTGGCGGGACGCCAGCCCGCTCTCGGTGCGGCAGTGCACCGCAGCGATCCGCCTCACCCCGGGCTGAAGCTGGTGGATCAGGGCCAGCGTGCCCTCGAAATCGTAGGTCTGGGCGACACCGGTGATCAGCCGGAACTTCCGGAAATACTCCGGCTCCGCGTCGTTGACCCCGCCGAAGACCACCGGCACCTCGGGGCCGAAGTAGTCGCGGTGCGCGAGCACGAAGGACACCGCCGGATCGTCGAGCGCCACGACCAGGTCGAACGCCCGCCGCCCGTACTTCGCCTCGAACTGCGACAGGAGGACCTCCTCGCGGTCCTTCTGCGGGAAGCGCCGCCAATCCATGTACTCGACGCTGGGCAGGATGTCCGGCCGGCTCTGCGCCAGCGTCCGAAGGAGCGCCGCCTGCTCACCATCGCTCCAGTTGTAGCCCGGGTGATAGGAGTTGAGAATGAGCACCCGCGCCGCGGCGATCGACTGGGGCACATCCGTCGCCTCATCCGCGCCTGAACCGACCACGGCCAAGCCCACGGTGACACAAAACAGGCACTTCCGCGCGAGACGTGGAAAAACGGAGAAGAGGACGGGGGGCATGCGGCTGGGGTGCAGCCCGGACTCGGCGCCAGCGGAGCGCCCTTTCCTCCGGGATACGGGGCTGCAACAAATGCAGCAGGACGCTTGGCGCAAGTGACCGGCCCGCCGTCGCCCGCGCGCCACCACCTCAGCCCGATCCGCGAGACTCACCCCGCGCAAGCTGCCCGCAGGCGCCGTCAATGTCGGCCCCGAGCGACCGCCGCATGGTCACCTTGAGTCCAGCCCGCTTCAGGGCGGCGCCAAACTGCTCCCTCCTCGCCTGCGGCGTGCCGCGCAGTCCAAGGGCGTCCGTGCCCGCCACGGCGTTGAACGGGATCAGGTTGATGTGCACCGGCAGCCCCGCGACGAACTCCTGCAACGCCACCAGGTCCGCGTCGGTGTCGGTCAGCCCGTCGAACAGGAGGTACTCGATCATCAGCGGATTCTTCTGCCGCGCGGTGACCGCCTCGGCGGCCACGCGCAGCTCCGCCAACGGATGCCGGCGTGTGGTCGGAACCAGCCACCGCCGCACCTCGTCCCGCGCGCTGTGCAGACTCAACGCCAGATTCACACCGGGGAACCGTTCGGCGAAACGCACCATCGCCGCCGGCACCCCCACGGTTGAGACGACGATATGGCGGTCCGCGAAGTTGAACCGCGCGGGATCCCGCAACGCCTCGAGCGCCTCGGAGATCGCCGCCTCGTTGTGCAGCGGCTCGCCCATGCCCATGAAGACGAGGTTGCGCAGCGTCCGCCCCTCGGCACGGAACAGCCGCGCCGCCTGCAGGACCTGATCGATGATCTCCGCCGCGGTGAGATTGCGCTTCAGCCCGAGCTTGCCGGTTGCACAGAACGCGCAGTCCGCTGCACATCCCACCTGCGTCGAGAGGCAGACCGAGCTGCGCCCGGTATGGAACCGCAGCATCACGCTCTCGATCGTGGAACCGTCCGCCGTGCGGAAACCAAGTTTGCTGGCGCCATCGATCGCCGAGTCCTGCCGGGTTGCCAGCGCCAGCGGACGCCAGGCG
>JAEXPG010000621.1 GCA_023447015.1 Verrucomicrobiota bacterium | reverse complement strand
CACGGCGCTGCTGGGCGGCAGCATCCTTTGGCTGGCGGGCGGCGACGCACCGCCGCTGGTCCCCGCAGTGCCTCCGCCGCTGGTGGAATACGTGGTCGCCGAGGTGCGTGAGCAGCGCGCGAGCGTGGCGGCGTACGGCATGGTGGCGGCGGTCGATCGCACGGCGTTGGCGCCCCAGGTTTCCGGTCGGGTCGAGCGCGTGGCGACGGGACTGGCGGTCGGTGCACGGCTGCGGCGCGGCGAGCTGCTGTTCGCCATCGATCCGCGCGACTTCCAGTTCGCGGTGGCGCGGGCCGAGGCGGAGTTGCGCTCGGCCGAGGCGCGCTGGCGCGAGGAGCGGGGGCGGCAGTCCATCGCGCAGGGCGAGTGGGAGCTGCTGCCGGCGGAGGTCCGCGAGGCCACGGCGGATCCCGGGCTGGTGCGGCGCGAGCCGCAGTTGCTCGAGGCCGAGGCGCTGCGGCGCGCGGCCCAGGGCGCGCTCGAGGAGGCGGAGCTGAATCTTGCGCGCACGGAGGTGCGGGCGCCGTTCGACGCCGTGGTGCTGGCGGAGGATGTCGCGCCCGGCCGGCAGGTGGCGGCCGGCGAGGGCGTGGTGACCATCGCCTCGGCCGCCGAATGGACGGTGGATCTGGCCTTGCCGGAGGCCGCCGCGGATCTGGTCGAAACGGAGGGGACGGTACCGGTGACCTTGCGGCGCTCCTTGGGCGACGCCACACCGCTCGTGGGCGAGTCCGTGGCGTTGCTGGGCGAAGTGGACGGGCGCGACCGGCAGGCGCGGTTGCGCGTGCGCATCCCCGCCGGCGGGGATGCCGGTCGGCTCCGGATCGGAGCCGAGGTGACGGGAACCGTGCCGACCCGCTTGTTGGCCTCCGCGGCTCGCATTCCGACCGAGGCGCTGCGCTCCGGCGGGGTCGTCTGGGTGCTGGGCGCGGGCGAGCGACTGGAGTTGCGACGAGTGGCCGTGGTCCTGCGGAGCGGCGGGGAGGCGTATGTGCGCGGCGAGCTGCGCACGGGCGAGCGGATCATCGTCGGCAACATCGCCACGCCGTTGGCCGGCATGAAGCTGCAGGGAGTTGCGCGGACATGAAACACACGTTGTTCAGCTATCCGGTCTTCCGCCCGGTCGCGGCGAACCTCCTGATGTTCGTGCTGCTGGCGGCCGGCGGCCTGGGGCTGGCGCGGATGCGGCAGGAGTTCATGCCCGACCTGCCCCTGCGCGCGGTGGCGGTGGCCGTGCAGTATCCGGGAGCCGGAGCGGAGGAGATCGAGCACGGGCTGCTGATGCCGATCGAGAACGCCGTCCGCGAGGTCGACGGCGTGCGCCGGATCACCGGCGAGGCGACCGATGGCGCCGGCACGGTGATGGTGAGCCTGATGAACGCGACCGACGAGAACGTGGCGTTGCAGGCGGTGAAGAACGCCGTGGATGCGCTCTCCGACCTGCCGCAGGCCGCCGAGCGGCCGCAGGTGCGCCTGGTCAGCGACGTGCACACGACGATGACGCTTCTCGTGCACGGGCCCCAGAGCGAGGCGGCGCTGCGGGAACTCGCCAACCGCGTGTGCGTGGAGCTGCGCGACCTCGACGAGGTGACGCGTGTGGAGCTGGTCCAGAAGCGCCCGGCGGAGATCTCCATCGAGGTGCCGGAGCGGCGTCTGCGGGAACAAGGGCTGACGCTCGAGGCGCTGGCCGGGCAGGTCGCCGCCAACGCCCGGCAGGTCTCGGGCGGGCTGTTGCGCAGCACGCAGTCGGAGTACTCGCTCCAGAGCGGGACGCGGCGGGAGGTGTGCGCCGACTACGAGGAGCTGCCGGTTGCCACCCCGGCCGGCGGCACATTGCGCCTGCGCGCGATCGCCGAGGTGGTCGATGCGCAGGGCACGGTGCCCGTCGAGACGACTTTCAACGGCGATCCAGCGGTGCTGATCGACGTCTACCGCGTGGGGGAGGAGACGCCCGCCGGCATCGCCCGGGCGGTGGACGCGTATCTCGCGCGTCTGCGGCCGACGCTGCCGGAGGGCACGGAGGTGCGGATCGTCAACGACCACTCCGAGGCGTTCGCGCAGCGCGTGAGCTTCCTGCTCAACGACGCGTGGCAGGGGCTGGTGCTGGTGCGCATCCTGCTCGGGCTGTGCTTCGAGGTGCGGCTGGCGTTCTGGGTGATGATGGGCATCCCGACGACGGTGCTCGGCGGGCTGGCGGTGCTGCCGTCGTTCGATGTGACGCTGAACATGCTCTCGCTTGTGGCGTTCATCCTGACCTTCGGCATCGTGGCCGACGACGCGATCATGATCGGCGAGGCGGTGTGGCACCGCCGGGAGCAGGGAGACACGCCGCTGCAGGCCGCGCTGCGCGGGCTGCAGGAGATGAAGGGACTGGTCTGTCTCGTGGTGCTGACCAACGTGATCGGCTTCCTGCCGATGCTGATGATCGACGGGGCGTTCGGGCCGATCTTCCGCCAGGTCGGACTCGTGGTGATCGCCGTCTTTGTCGTGTCGTTGATCGAGGCGCTCTTCGTCTTTCCGGCGCATGTGGCGCATGCGCGGGAAGGCGGCCGCTGGGTGGCGTTGCTCAACCGCCCCCAGGCCTGGCTGAACCGGCACATGGAGAAGTGGATCCAGCGCACCTATGTGCCGTGGATCGACCGGGGCGTGCGGCATCCCTGGGTGTTCGCGATCGGCGCGTGCTCGATCCTCGGCCTCACCGCGGTGCTGCTGGCCAGCGGGCACCTGCGCTTCAGCTTCGCACCGGAGACGGACTCGGACCGCGTCGTCGCCGATGCCGTGCTTCCTCAGGGCAGTTCGCCGGCGCAGGCGCGGCGCGTGCGCGACCTCCTCGTCGCCGGTGCCCGGGCGGCGATGGCCGCCAACGGCGGCGCGGAGATCGCTCACGGCATCACCTGCACGATCGGCATGCCTCTGGGTTCGGAAAGCGAGATGGAGGAGACCGAGACCGGGAACCACCTCGTCGGCGTGGAGGTTTCGCTGGTGCCCCTGAATCGTCGCCAGATCACGGGCACAAGGCTGGCCGAGGAGTGGCGGCGGGCGGCCGGACAGATCGCCGGGGTCGAGTCGGTGCGCTTCAGCGGCACGCAGACCAGCGTCGGCGGCGAGGATCTCGTGGTCGAGCTGCGGCATGCCGACGAGGGGCAGGCGCGGGCAGCGGCCGAGGCGCTCGGCGACCTGGTGCGCGGCGTGCCCGGGGTGGCGGCGGTGGACACCGGGATGCAGCAGCAGCGGCCCGAGCTGGCGTGGACGCCGCGACCCGAGGCGGAGCGGCGCGGCCTGACGGCGCGTGCGCTCGGCGAGCAGCTGCGCCACCGGTTCCACGGGGCCGAGGCGTTGCGGTTTCAGCGGGGCGGCGAGGAGGTGCGGGTGATGGTGCGGTTGCCGAAGGCGGAGCGGGAACGCTACGCCGCGCTGGAGGAGGTGCGGATCGCGTTTCCCGACGGCTCGCAGTCGCCGCTGGGCGAAGTCGCCACCGCCGAGCTCGGGCGTGCCCCCCTGCGGATCGAGCGCGCGGATGGCGTGCGGATCGTGCCGGTGCGGGTCACTTACGCGAACGATGCGGACGACTCCCGCGTGGGCTCGGCGATCCAGGAGAAGCTGCTGCCGGAGCTGCGCCGCCGGCATCCCGGACTGAGCTGGAGCCTCGGCGGCGACGCCCGCGAGGTCGAGGACGCCCTGCGCTCGCTCCTCGTCGGCACGCTCCTCGCGGGGGTGCTGCTGTATGCGATGCTGGCGGTGCGGTTCAATTCGTACCTCCAGCCGGTCCTCGTGATGTCGGTGATCCCGCTCGGGGCGGCCGGCGCGTTCTGGGGACACCTGCTGCTCGGCAGCACGGTGAACATCATGAGCCTGGTCGGCATCGTCGCGATGGCCGGAGTCGTGGTCAACGAGTCGCTCGTCTACGTGGCGGCGGCCAACGCGTTCGTCGAGGAGGGCCGGGCCCCGCGCGAGGCCGCGGTGCTGGCGGCGGTGCGGCGTTTCCGTCCGATCCTGCTGACCTCGATCACGACCTTCGGCGGCCTGTTCCCGATCCTGACGGAGACCTCCGAGCAGGCGCGCTTCATCGTGCCGATGATCGTCTCGATGAGCTTCGGGCAGCTCTTCTCGACGCTGGCGGTGCTCGGGGCGCTCCCGAACCTCTACCTGTTCATGCAGCGCCGCCGCCGCGGGGATGCGAACGGCGCGGCGCAGCCTTGTGTTCCCGGGGGCGAGCTGCGAGCACTGGAGCCGGTCGCCGAAGAAACATGAAACTGCTGATCACCGAGGACGACGCCAGCGTGTCCGAGTACGTGGCCAAGGGCTTGCGCGAGCTCGGGCACGTGGTCGACGTCGCCACCAACGGCCGCGACGGCCTGTTCCTTGCGACGACGGAGCGCTACGATGCGCTGGTGCTCGACCGGATGCTGCCGCACCTCGACGGGCTCACGTTGATCCGCACTTTGCGCGGGGCGGGCAACAACACCCCCGCGCTGATCCTCAGCGCCCTGGGCGAAGTCGACGATCGGATCGAGGGGCTGCGCCAGGGCGGCGACGACTATGTCGTGAAGCCGTTCGTGTTCTCCGAGCTCGTCGCGCGGCTGGAGGCCCTGGTGCGGCGAGTCCGGCGCCAGGTCGACACGGCGGTGCCGACGAAGCTGGCCGCCGGCGACATCGAGATGGACCTCCTGCGGCGGCGCGTGACGCGCGGCGGGGCGCCGGTCGAGCTCAAGCCCACCGAGTTCCGGCTCCTCGAATACCTGCTCCAGCACAAGGGACAGGCCGTGACGCGGACGATGATCCTGGAGAACGTCTGGTCCTACCATTTCGACCCGCAGACGAACATCATCGACGTGCACATCAGCCGACTGCGCGCGAAGATCGACAACAACCGGCCGGAGCCGCTCATCGCGACGGTGCGCGGGACGGGGTACACGATCCGTGAGTAGGCTGCGGAGGCTCTGGCAGAGCCGCATGATGCGGATTTCGGCGGGGCTGATCGCCCTGCTGGGGGTGCTGCTCGTCCTCAACGACCTCTACTTCACGAAACGCCTGCGCGACGACAAGACGCTGCAGAGCACGGAGGCCACGCTGCTGGTGATCACCGATCTGCTGCAGGTCGCCTACGATCGTGGCGGCTACGCGGAAGTGCGCGCGATCCTCGAGCGGCAGCTCTCGAGCCACGGAGGTTCGGTCGTCTACGTCCTGCGCGATGCCACGGGCAAGGTGCTCGGCACGAATCTTCGCGAGCTCCTGGGCTCGGAGGGGCCGCACATCGAGGAGGAGGCGCTGGCGACGCTCCCGCCGGTGGGCCAGGTGGTCGGCACCCGGTTCGAGTACGAGAATACGGACTTCGACCACGATTTCGTCAGCGTCGTCTATCGCGGGGTGCTGTTTCCCGACGGCAACGAGGTGATCGTGGGGCTCAACACCGGCTACCTGCGCAGCGCGGTCGGACTGCTGGAGGATGCCCATTCGCTGATCATCCACACCGTCCTGCTCATCGGGATCTGTGCGATCCTCGCGGTGGCCTACCTGATCTACCGGCTCAATCTCATCGCCGACAAGACGCGCGAGATCATCGAGACGGGGGATCTCACGCGGCGCATCCCGCTGCGTTCGCGCCGCGACGACTTCGGGCAGCTGTCCACGCTGCTCAACACCATGCTGGCGCGGATCGAGGGCCAGATGAACAGCGTGCGGCATGTGGCGGACAACCTCGCGCACGACCTGCGCACGCCGCTCACCCGGCTGCGCAACCGGCTGGAGGCGCTGCGCACGGCCGCCGCCCCCGCGCCGCACGAGATCGAGGCGCTCATCGCCGAGGCCGACAACATCCTCGGCATCTTCAATTCGTTGCTCCACATCGCCAACGTCGAGCAGGCCGGGCGGAGCCCGGCGTTTGCGGAGATCGCGGTGAAGACCCTCGTCGGCGACCTGGCCGAGACCTACGAACCGTTGGCCAGCGAGCGCGGCCTGACGTTGGTCGCCGAGGCGGAGCCGGTGACGATTCACGGCGAGAAACATCTGCTCTTCCAGGCGCTGGCGAACCTCGTGGACAATGCGATCAAGTTCACCCCTGCCGGCGGGCGGGTGGCGGTGACGGCGCGGCGGACCGACACGGGGCTGCTGGTCACGGTGGCCGACTCCGGCCCGGGAATCCCCGAGGCGATGCGGGAGAAGGTCTTCGAGCGTTTCCAACGGATGGATTCGAGCCGCCATCTCCCCGGCAACGGCCTCGGTCTCAGTCTGGTGCGCGCGGTGGTGCTGCTGCACGGCGGACGGATCCGGCTCGCGGACAACGACCCCGGCCTGGTGGTGCTCGTCGAACTGCCCTCGCGGCTGGTCCCGGGCCGGAGCGCCGGCTAGGCCGCGCCCGCCCGACCGCGCCTTTCGCTGCCCGAGGCCCGGCGGGCGGCGGGTTCAGGGCGCGGGTGGTGCTCGATTTTTCGGCGGTGCGCGCCCCGAGAAGTCGTTCTTCAGCGGAGGGATGGTTTGGGTTTTCGCTGCTAGCTTTCCAGGGTGGTGAATCTGCTTTCCGCGGTGAGCCCGCTGGTTTCGGCGCCGGCAATGGCGAGGCGTTTCATGGGTCACTCGGAGAAAAGCCGTCTGCGCCACTCTCGATCATGGCGCGCGGCGTGGACGACGGCAACGATGGTCACGGTGTCGGTGCTGACGAGGTAGACGATCCGGTACGGAAAGCGATGGGGATAGAACCAGCGGGCTTGGCGACGAGGGTTGCGAACGGGGAAGCGATGCGGGTTTTCAGAAAGCGATGCGATCGCTGTACGGATCTCGCGGACGAAAGCTGTGCCGAGTCCGGGCCTTTGGTTCTCGTACCAGTCAGTCGCGTTGGTGATGTCCTCCTGCGCGGCTGGCCGGATTGCGAGCTGCCAACTCATGGGCCGTAGCGTCGCTTCAGGTCTTCCTCAGCCACCGCCCACGGAATTGAAGTCTCTGGGTGCTTCTCAAAGTCGGCGATGCGCTGCTCGATGAGCTGTTTCTCGGCGGCGGAAAGCTCGTCGTCATTGAGCCAATCGTCCGGGGCGAAACCGTCGAGCTGATCGAGCTTGGCACGGACTTCGCGACGTTCCTCCGGCTGGAGGAGCGCGAGGGCGGCGAGAATCTCGGATTTGCTCATCGGTACGAAACTAGCCGGGGGCAGGAACGCGGCAAGGGCGACCTCACACCGTCTGCGAGAAGCGGCCGGGCTTCTTGGCGAGGTAGGCGTCGAAGGGCATCGCGAGGTTGCGGATGAGCAGGCGGCCGGCATCCGTGACCTGGAGACGATCGGGGTGGCGCTCGACCAGGCCGTCGGCTTCGGCTTCGGCGAGGGAGGCGAGGGCGTCGGCGAAGTAGGAGGTGAAGTCGATGCCGAGGCTCGCGGAGAGAGCGCGGTAATCGAGCTTCAGGTCGCACATCAGGCGCATGATGACGGCGCGCCGGATGCGGTCGTCGGCGCTGAGGAAGAAGGCCTTGGCGACCGGCGCCTCGCCGCGGTCGACGGCGGCGTAATAGTGTGGGAGCACCTTGAGGTTTTGCCGGTAGTGGGTGTCGGTCTGCGAGATCGCGGACATGCCGAAAGCGAGAATATCGGCGCCGCCGCGGGTGCTGTAGCCCTGGAAGTTGCGCTGGAGCGTGCCGGCGGCCTGGGCGACGGCGAGCTCGTCGGTGGTGCGGGCGAAGTGATCCATGCCGATGTAGGCCCAGTCTCGGGCGGTGAGCGTCTCGACGGTGGCCTTGAGAATCCGGAGCTTCTGCTCGGGCGAGGGGAGCGCGGACTCGGGGATGACCTTCTGGCCGGGGCGCATCCACGGGACGTGCGCGTAGTTGAAGATCGCGAACCGGTCGGGCCCGAGGGTGAGCGCGCGTTCGAGGGTGTCGGCGAACGACGCGGGGGTCTGGTACGGGAGGCCGTAGATCAGGTCGAGGTTGAGCGACTCGAAACCGGTCTCGCGCAGCCACGCGATGGCTTGGCGGACGACCGCCTCGGGTTGGATGCGGTGCACGGCCTCCTGCACCTTGGGATCGAAATCCTGGATGCCGAGCGAGGCGCGGTTGCCGCCGAGTTCGCGGAAGGCGGCCACGTGATCGCGGGTGAGCCGGCGCGGGTCGAACTCGACGCCGATCTCGGCATCGGGCGCGAAGGTGAAACGTGAGCGCAGGACGGCGCCGAGGCGGCGGATCTCGTCGGGCGCGAGGAAGTTGGGGGTGCCTCCGCCGAAGTGGAGCTGGACGACGCGGCGGGCGGGGTTGAGCGGAGCCGCGGCGAGCTCGATCTCGCGGATGAGGCGGTCGAGGTACGGCGCGGATTTGCCGTGGTCGTGGGTGGTGATCTGGGTGCAGCCGCAGAACCAGCAGAGGGTCTCGCAGAACGGGATGTGCAGGTAGAGCGAGAGCGGGCGGTCGGAGCGGTTGTGGGCGTCGACCTCGCGGGCGAGGCGTTCGCGGTCGAACTGGTCCGTGAACTGGGGCGCGGTGGGGTACGAGGTGTAACGCGGGCCGGGCTTGGCGTACTTGCGGACGAGGTCGAGATTGACGGTGAGGGCGGGCATCGCGGTGGTGCGTGAGTGGGCGTGAGTGGCGCGCGGGTAGCGAGCGGCGCGGACCATAGCTCACCCGGGTGAAAACCGCCAAGAGGGTTTTCGGAAGACGGGGGAGGCCCGATGATCGGCTGTGGGGCAGTTGGCGCTCCTGCTGGGACCCAGTTCTGTGTTTCTGCAGCGCACTCCGCGGCGGTCGCTCGTTGGGCGGGACTGGCGCGCTGGAGAGACAGGCCGGCTTCGCTGCTGCCCGCAGCGCCTTGACCCGTCCTTGCGAAAGAACAGCCGCGCGGGTGCGCCCTTCGTGCTCGACTCGGCTCTATCGGCGAATCAGAGGCGTCGCGAACTCAGCCCATCGTCCACCACACTTCACTGACACGCGGGCGGCCATGCTCCAGGGAGGATCGAAATTGAACCGTCCACGCCACTCGGGGCGCTCCAAGACCTCGGAGCTTAACTCGCTGACCTTATACTCCCAACGCCCGCTGGTGCCGGGTGGGATCTCCGCAAGATCTTGAGGCAGTTCGCCTCCCCATTGGACGACATCATATTGGTCCTTCGGACGACACCGAATTCCCAGATTTGCGCGCCAGACCTCCACTTCGACGACTGGCCGAGCATTATAGGTCTGCAATGCAATCGCTTCTGGCGTGTCGTTGCTGATCTCCAAGACGAAGTCGTCGGTGCCGCTGTCCTTGAGCGAAAGAGCTGTACTGACCCCGATCGAGAATAGGGGCTGAACGAGTACAGCCGCCAAGAGAGTTAGGATGAGATTTCTCATTCGACTTTAGTGGGAGCTGGAGGCCGAGCCCAAGGGGGTAAACCGTGAATTCTGAGTGGTCATATCGCCGACTGTTGCTGTTGCCACGGCGACGCCGGGGATGGTCAGCACGGCGGCGACGAGGTCGGGCTCGCGCTGCTCGAGGCGGAGCGAGGCGTGCTCGCCGCAGAGGTGGCGCAGGCGTTCGCGCGCGTTCTGGAGTCCGATGCCGGTCGAGTGGTGGGCGGCGGGGCGGGCGTCGAGCCGGCCGGGGTTGGTGACGGTGAGGCGGAGGGCGGAGTCCGCGATGACGGCCTCGACCACGATCTCACCGCCGTCGACGCGGCGGGCGATGCCGTGCTTGAGCGCGTTCTCCACCAGGAGCTGAAGCGTCGAGGGCGGAAGGGGGCAGGCGAGGGTTTCGTCGGCGACGGCCCAGCGGACCTGGAGGCGTTCCTCGAAGCGGAGCTGCTCGAGGGTGAGGTAGCTGCGCACGGTCTCGAGTTCCTGTTCGAACGGGATGGTCGGGCGGGTGTTGGTGGTGAGCGCGGCGCGCAGGAGGTCGGCGAGGAGGGTGACGGCTTCGCAGGCCAGCTCGGGATCCTGGCGGATGAGGGAGCGCAGGGTGTTGAGGCTGTTGAAGAGGAAGTGCGGGTTGATCTGGGTCTTGAGCGCCCGCAGTTCGGCCTGCTTCACGGCGGATTCGAGCTGGGCCTTCTCCTGCACCTTCTCGCGGTAGCCGCGGAAATAGTTCACCCCGAGGTAGCCGACCTGCCAGGCGCCGTAGAGGAACATGAACTCGAGCACCATCGCGACGTAGCTCAGGAATTTCAGCGGCTCGCCGTTCTGCTCGACGAGCTTGTCGGGTGCCACGAGCAGGGTGAACCCCAGCGAGGCCCCGGCCAGGCCGAGCGAGACGAGGAGGTTCCAGGCCAGCGCCCCGCCGAGGAATCCGAACCAAGTGCGGGCGCGGGCGCGCACCAGCAGCATCCCCAGGCGCAGCAGATGGCTGAACAGGATCGTGCCGACGAACCAGCACGCGTAGATCTGCCAGCCGTTCTGCCCGATGGTGGCGGCGGCGATGGCCATCATCGCGCTCAGCAGGCCCCAGCAGCCGAGCTGGCAGATCCAGTAGCCCGGCGATCCCAGCCAGCGGCGGCGCCAGCCCAGCCGGCCTGGGTTGAGGATGAGCGGACGCACGCCGATCGTCAGATTCATGCGCTGTTTCATGCGGGATCCATGGCGCCGGGACAATCTCTTCCCTGCTGGCTACGGGCTGGTGCGGATGGGACGGACACGGGTCTTCTCCGCGTTGCTGGTGGCGGGGCGCCGGGCCCGCTGGCGACCGGATGGCGGGCCTGTGCGCGGTCGTTCGGGAAATGCCCCGGGACGGAGCCGGTCCGCGGCGTCGCAACGCCTACGGCAGCGCGATGGCCGGTTCGATGACGGGAAGCGGTTGTGGGACCCGAACCGGGATCGCGACTTCGGCGGCGACCAGATCGTGCATGCGCTGCTCGATCTGGATCGAGGCCTCTTCGCCGAAAGCGTGGCGGAGGCGGCCGCGGGCGTTCTCCAGTCCGATGCCGGTCGATCCCAACGCGGGGGCGCCGAGCCGGCCGGGGTTCAGCACGGTCAGGCGGAAGCGGCCGTTGCAGAGGGTGGACTGGATGGTGATCACGCCACCGTCGATGCGGCGCGCGATGCCGTGCTTGAGGGCGTTCTCGACGAGCGTCTGCAGGACGGACGGGGGGATCGGACAGGACAAGGTGTCCTCGGCGATCGACCATTGCACGCGGAGGCGTTCCTCGAAGCGGAGCTGTTCAAGCGACAGGTAGCTGCGCACGTTGTCCAGCTCCTCGGCCAGGGAGATGGTCTCCCGGGTGTTGATCATGAGGGCGGCCCGCAGGATGTCGGCCAGCAGCGTGATGGCATCGCGGGCCTGGACGGGGTTGTCCGTGGCCAGCGAGCGCACGGTGTTGAGGCTGTTGAAGAGGAAATGGGGGTCGATCTGGGCCTTGAGGACGCGCAACTCGGCGTCTTTGACGGCATTCTCCAGCTGGAGGCGGGCCTGTTCGGACTTCTGGTAGCCCCGGAAATACGCGATGCCGAGGTAGAGGCCGGCCCAGCCGGAGAACAACACGGACATCTCGACGACCGGGACGAGGTAGGCCAGGCGCGTCGAGATGCTGGTGCGGTCGAACAGTTCGGGGGCGAAGAGAAAGGCGGCAACATGCGTGATCCCGGTCATGCCCATGCCGAGGAAGACCACCCAAACGGCCAGCTGGGACAGGAAGCCGACCCACGAGCGAGCCTGCGCCCGGAGGCGGAGGATGGCGATGCGCAGGAGGTGGGTGCAGAAAAGGCCGCCGGAGAACATGAACGTCGGCACCACCCACGCATGGGGCCGCGCCGACGAGATATTGGCCAGCAGGAAGAGGCTGCCGATGACGCCCCAACCGGCCAGCTGGCACAACCAGTAGGCTCCGGTGCCGAACCAGCGGCGACGCCACGGGTGATCGGAGCGGTTGGCGGCGAGCGGGCGGAGGGTGAAACGCGTTCTCATGGGCGGCGAAGGGGATAATGACGCGGGGGAGTCGGTTCAACCAGCCCGATACTCACTCGTTTGGATAATGCGGCGATGGGGCGGATCGGCGGTCCGGGGCCGGGGCGGTGCCGGCTCTTGCCAGCGGTCGGTGCGGGCGGCATGGTCGCGGCGATGATCGCGATGCGACGCGTTTCCCGAATCGTTTTCCGGCTGCTGTGCGGCGCGGCGTTGGCCGCGGGCGGGTTGCACGCGCAGAACG
>JAEXPG010000614.1 GCA_023447015.1 Verrucomicrobiota bacterium | reverse complement strand
TGCACCCGCAGCGCGAGGAGTACTGGGGCCACGTCAACCCCATCGGCCGCCGCTCCTGCTACGACGAGGGCAAGCGCTGCGCCGAGACGCTCTTCTTCGACTACCACCGCGAGAACAAGGTCGATATCCGCGTCATCCGCATCTTCAACACCTACGGGCCGCGCATGCTCGCCCACGACGGCCGCGTCGTCTCCAACTTCATCGTCCAGGCGCTCAAGGGCGAGGATCTCACCATCTACGGCGACGGCACCCAGACACGCTCCTTCTGCTACGTCGACGACCTGATCGAGGGCTTCGTGCGTTTCATGGACCAGACGGAAATCGTCGGTCCGATGAACTGCGGCAACCCCGGCGAGTTCACCATGATCCAGCTCGCGGAGCTCACGCTCAAGCTGGTCGGCGGCCGCTCGAAGATCGTCTTCAAGCCCCTGCCCTCCGACGACCCCAAGCAGCGCCAGCCCGACATCGCCCTCGCGCGCCGCGTGATCAAGTGGGAGCCGCAGGTCCCGCTCGAGGAAGGCCTCAAGCGCACCATCGCCTACTTCCGCCAACAGGTCGGCTGAAGCCGGTCTCCCCGCATGGCGGCGGGCGGCGCTTCGGCACCGCCGCCAGCAGACCGACCCGCCGGTCTGCTCGTCGTGTCAGCCCGCGGGGGCTTCGCGGCGCAGCAACTTCGCCCGCATGGCGGCGCGGGAGGCGCCACAGCCTGGCGGCGACCGTCCTTCGGTCCCCTCAGCGGAACAACAGCACCGGCACGCGGCACTGCCGCATCATCGCGGTGGTCGTGCTGCCGATCACGAACTGACGGATCCGGCTGTGGCCGTAGGCGCCCATGATCAGGCAGTTGATCCCGCGGGCGGCGACGTAGGCGGCGATCTCGTCCTCGGCCACCCCGTGCAGCATCTGGCAGATCGGCTTCTGGCCCGCTGCGACCAGGGCGGACTCGGCCTCGCGCAGGCTGGCAAGCGCCGTCTCCTCCCCTGCGCGGGCGGCGACGATCACCACATGCAGCTCGAGTCCCCGGAACGCGGGGCTCTGGACGAGATACTCGAGCGCCTTGCGGCAGCTCTTGCCTCCGTCGTAGGCAAGCAGCACCCGCTCGATCGGCTGGTAGCTGCGCGAGGTGACGAGACAGGGCTGGCGGCTCGCCCGCACGACCCGCTCCATCGTCGACCCGAGATGGCCGGAGGCGAAGTTGGCGTTCTCGCCGCGTTTCCCGAGCATCACCAGATCGGCGGACTGCTCGTACTCCTGGAAACAGTCGACGAGAAACCCGGTGCGATGCGTGAACCGGGACGGCACGGAGGTCTTCACCTCGGCCAGGAGCCGCTCGGCATCCTTCAGGACGAGCTTGGCCTTCTCGGCCTCCAACTCCTGAAGCTTCCCGAGCACGGCCTGATAGGGCTGCACCCCAAGGCTGCCGCTAAGATCGGCGACCATCGGCACCTCGAACTGCCGCAGGTCGGTGACATAGAGCACTTCGAACTCGCAGGAGACCCGTCCGGCCAGCCAGGCCGCGTACTGGCAGCAAACCTGGGAATAGGCCGAGCCGTCGGTGCAAAGCAGAACGCGTTTCATGGGTATCGGGGGTTTGGGGTTCGGCCGGCCGAAATCCCCCGCCCGGCGGCGGGGGCCTCGGACCGGCCCAGGGACGGGATGCGCGCCGCTGGCGCGCGTGGATCACACGACCGTGCCGGAGGGCACGACCGCGCCTTTGGAAACAACCAGAATGCCGTCGACGATCGCGATGCCGTCGCGCACATGGCCGTTCGGCTTGCCCGCGGGGTCGAGGGTCACGTTGTCGCCGATGCGGGCGTTCTTGTCGATGATCGAGGTCTTGATGCTGCAGTTGCGCCCGATGCCGACGTTGGGGATGCCCTTGGCGGCATTGGCGGCAAAGTCGGCCTCCGACTCGTAGAAGTCGGCGCCCATCATGACCGTGTCCTCGAGGTGAACGCCTTCGCGCATCACCGAACGGATGCCCACCACACAGCGCTTCATGCTGGCCTCGGTGATGAGGCTGCCGTCGCCGATGATCGCGTGGTCCACGCTGCACCGGTTGATCTTCGCCGCCGGCAGGTAGCGGGCATGGGTGTAGATCGGATCGATCTCGGTGAAGAAATTGAAGGAGGGCAGCGGATGGGCGAGCTGGAGGTTGGCCTCGAAGAACGCGCGGACGGTGCCGATGTCCTCCCAGTACCCCTCGAAGATGTGGCTGAAGAGCCGCTTCTTGCCGAGCAGGCCGGGGATGATCTCCTTGCCGAAGTCGGTCATCGAGTTGTCGAGCGCCTCCTTGAGGACCTCGCGCTTGAAGACGTAGATGCCCATCGAGGCCAGGCAGCGCTTTTCCTCGGAACGGTTCTTGAGGAGCTGCTCGATCGCCGGGCCGACGGCGAGGCTCTTGATCACCTCCGGATCCTTCGGCTTCTCGACGAAGGCATTGATCGAGAGGTCGTCGTTGACCTTCATCAGGCCAAGGCCCTCGACCTGCGAGGTCGGCAGCGCAATCGCCGCGATCGTCACATCGGCGCCGGTGCGCACGTGCTGGTCGATCACCTTCGCAAAATCCATCCGGTAGAGCTGGTCGCCGGAGAGGATGAGCACGAGATCGTGCGGATAGTTGCGGAAGTGGTTGAGGTTGCGCCGCACGGCATCGGCCGTGCCCTGGTACCAGTCGGAGGTCTTCTCCGTCTGCTCCGCCGAAAGGATATCGACGAAGCCGCCGCCGAACGGATCGAAGTTGTAGGTGTTCTGGATGTGGCGGTGCAGCGACGCGGTGTTGAACTGCGTGAGCAGGAAGATCCGGTTGATGCCGCTGTTGAGGCAGTTGCTGATCGGAATGTCGACGATCCGGTACTTGCCCGCCAGCGGCACGGCCGGCTTGCAGCGCTCCTTGGTCAGAGGGTAGAGCCGGGTGCCCCGGCCGCCGCCCATGATCACCGCCACCACGGAAGAACGTGTCGTCATAGTTTTGGGGGAAGATTTCCTCGCGAAATTGTTTCAGGCAAATGCCTTGCCCGAACCGTAGCCGCGCCCACACCATCGTAAAACAAAAACCCGAAATATATGTGCGGCATCGTCGGCTACGTCGGTAAACAACGTGCAGTCTCCATCATCCTCGAAGGCCTCAAGCGCGTCGAGTATCGCGGCTATGACTCCGCCGGCCTCGCCGTGCTCGAGAAGGGCGCGTTCGCCGTGGTGAAGAAGACCGGCCGCGTCGAGGGCCTCGCCAAGCTCGCCGCCCCCCGGAAATTCCATGCCACCACCGGCATCGGTCACACCCGCTGGGCCACCCACGGCGGCGTCACCGACGCCAACGCCCACCCCCACCTCTCCTCCGACGGCAAGTTCGCCCTCATCCACAACGGCGTCATCGAGAACTACGCCGGCATGAAGCGCTTCCTCGCCGGCAAGGGCTACACCTTCCAGTCCGAGACCGACACCGAGGCGCTCGTCAATCTCATCGCCTACCACTTCGCCAAGGAACCGGCCAACGGCGACAAGAGCCGCTTCCTCGAGAGCGTCCGCAAGGCCCTCCTCCACGTCGAGGGCACCTACGGCATCGCCGTGCTCTGCGTCGACGCCCCGGGCGAGATCGTCGCCGCACGCAAGGGCTCCCCGCTCATCCTCGGCGTGGGCGACAACGAGTACATCGTCGCCTCCGACGTCTCCGCCCTCGTCAGCCGCACCCAGAACGTCGTCTATCTCAACGACGGCGAGGTCGTCCACCTCACCGAGAAGGGCTTCTCCCTCTCCACCATCCAGGACCAGGAGGAGGTCGCCCCGAAGATCGACCGCATCACTTGGAGCATCGAGGACGCCGAGCTCGGCGCCTTCGCCCACTTCATGGAGAAGGAGATCTTCGAGCAGCCCGCCGCCATCGAGAACACCATGCGCGGCCGCTTCTCCGACGACGGATCCACCTCCAAGTTCGGCGGCCTCAACCTCACCGCCGGCGACCTCCGGCAGGTCGACCGCATCGTTTTCTGCGCCTGCGGCACCGCCTGGCACGCCTGCCTCGTCGCCGAGCAGCTCATCGAGCGCTACGCGCGCATCCCCGTCGAGGTCGAGTACGCCTCCGAGTTCCGCTACCGCAACGCCCCGCTCGACAAGAACACCCTCGTCTTCGTCGTCACCCAGTCCGGCGAGACCCTCGACACCCTCGAGGCCCTGCGCGAAGCCAAACGCAAGGGCTACAAGGTCATGTCCATCGTCAACGTCGTCGGCTCCACCATCGCCCGCGAGTCCGACGGCGGCATCTACCAGCACGCCGGCCCCGAGATCGGCGTCGCCTCCACCAAGGCGTTCACCTCCCAGCTCGTCGTCGTCTCGATGCTCGCGCTCTACCTCGGCCGCCTCCGCGACATGAGCTTCAGCGACGGCGTCGATTTCGTGAAGGCGCTCAAGCGGGTGCCCGATCTCATCCGCCAGACGCTCGACCAGGCCCCGCACATCAAGGCCGTCGCCAAACGCTTCGCCCAGCACCGCGACTTCCTCTTCCTCGGTCGCCAGTCCATGTTCCCCGTCGCCCTCGAGGGTGCGCTCAAGCTCAAGGAGATCTCCTACATCCACGCCGAGGGCTACCCCGCCGCGGAGATGAAGCACGGCCCCATCGCCCTCGTCAGCCCCGAGTGCCCCACCGTCTTCTTCGCCCCCGCCGGGGAGATGTTCCCGAAGCTCGTCAGCAACATCCAGGAGATCAAGGCACGCAAAGGCCAGGTCATCGCCATCACCACCGCCGGGGCCGAGCTCCCCGAGGGCCTCGTCGACGAACGCATCGACCTCCCGCCCTGCCACGAGGCCATCCTGCCCATCCTCGCCACGATCCCGGTCCAGCTCCTGAGCTACTACATCGCCGCCGAACTCGGCCGCGACGTCGACAAGCCCCGCAACCTGGCCAAGTCGGTGACGGTGGAGTGAGCCACTCGGCTTGAAAATCGCCCGCGAGGTTCCGCCCTTCATCCTCGGTCATCCGCACTCCGCGATCCGCAATCCTCCCTCCCGCCATGGCTCTCCTCCCGCCGCTCGAAATCAAACCTGATCGCGCCTCCTTCCGCCGCCTCTGCGCCGAGGGCAATGTCGTTCCCGTCTACGCCGACCTCATGGCCGACATCGAGACGCCCGTCTCCGCCTACGCCAAGGTCAAGGGCTCCGGACCCGCCTTCCTCCTCGAGTCCATCGAGGGCGGCGAACACCTCTCCCGCTACAGCTTCATCGGCGTGCGCCCCCGCAAGGTCTTCGCCATCGGCGCCGACACCACCCTCGTCCGCAATGCCGACGGCTCCACGCAGCGTCTGCCCACGCCCGCCGACCCGCTCAAGCTCCTCGAGGAGGACCTGCGCGGCTTCCGTCCGGTGAAACAGCCGGGCATGCCGCCGTTCATGGGCGGTGCCGTCGGTTTCATCGGCTACGAGTACATCAACCGCATCGAGCCGACCGTCCCCGTTCCGCCGGCCAACGACCAGGGCCTGCCGCTCCTCTATTTCATGCTGGCCGACTCGCTCGTCATCTTCGACCGCGCCAAGCAGACCCTCCGCCTCCACGTCAACGCCCACGTCGGCGACGACATCGACGCCGCCTACGACGCCGCCGTGGCCGAGGTGGAAAACCTCCGCACCCTCCTGCAGACGCGCCGCGACCTCGCGCCCATCGCCCTCGCCGACCGGCCGAAGCTCGCCGTGCCCCCGGGCAATTTCACCAAGGAGGAGTTCGAGCGCGCCGTCGACGGCACCAAGGAGTTCATCCGCTCGGGCGACATCATCCAGGTCGTCCTCTCCCAGCGCTTCCGCCGCCCCTTCGCCAAGTCGCCGCTCGATCTCTACCGCGCGCTGCGCACGGTCAACCCGTCGCCCTACATGTTCATCCTCGACGCCGGCGACTTCGCCATCGTCGGCGCGTCGCCGGAAGTCCACGTCAAGTCCACCGACGGCCTCGTCGAGATCCGGCCCATCGCCGGCACCCGCCCCCGCGGCGCCACCCCGGCCGAGGATCTCGCGCTTGAGAAGGACCTCCTCGCCGACGACAAGGAGAAGGCCGAGCACCTCATGCTCGTCGACCTCGCCCGCAACGACATCGGCCGCGTCTGCGAGTACGGTTCCGTCACCGTGCCCGAGTACATGATCATCGAGC
The DNA here is from genome assembly GCA_023447015.1 of Verrucomicrobiota bacterium. Classification (GTDB taxonomy): domain Bacteria; phylum Verrucomicrobiota; class Verrucomicrobiia; order Opitutales; family Opitutaceae; genus CAJCBL01. The sequence continues at coordinate 3,548 of JAEXPG010000614.1, read as the reverse complement.
GCTACTCGCACGTGATGCACATCGTCTCGCAGGTCGAGGGCCGCCTCCGCCCCGACCGCAACGCCTTCGACGTCATGCGCGCAACGTTCCCCGCCGGAACCGTCTCCGGCGCGCCGAAGATCCGCGCCATGCAGCTCATCGCCCAGTTCGAGAAGCTCCAGCGCGGCTTCTACGCCGGCGCCCTCGGCTACTTCTCCTACGACGGCAATCTCGACTCCTGCATCACCCTGCGCACCGCGCAGGTGAAGGACGGCCAGATCACCATCCAGGCCGGCGCCGGCCTCGTCGCCGCCTCGGTTCCGGCCCGCGAATACCAGGAGACGATCAACAAAGCCTCCGCTCTCCTGAAGGCCGTAGCCATCGCCGAAGGCGCCTGAGTGCGCGCCTGCGGATCGATCCCTGCCCGCGCCCTCCATTGGAGTGGTGGCGGGCGAGGCGCCGGTTGATCAAGCGCGGCGATGAGCGAATCCGCCCCCGTGCGCCCGAACGGGTATCAATCCTTCGTAAGCTTTCCCGCGCGCACAAAATTCGTCCGACAGTCGTCTTGAGTTCCACCATCTTTTCCAGTTTTCTCCCGCCGCAAACCACCACTCACGGCCTACATGCGCATCGCATTCCTCTATCTGGCGCTCGCCTTGGTTCTGCTCTGGTTGCCCTTGGGGTTGCTGCTCGGCCGCCGCCGGCGCCGTGAACTCAGCCACCCGGAACGGAGCAACCTCGTCACGCTGCCACTGCTCCTGCGTTCACCGTGGGCCTGGGTCGACCTGATCCGCGCGGGTGTCGGCGCCTGGGTGCTCGCCAATCGGATCTTTCTGCCAGTGGTCGGGCCGGTGCCGAAGACGACGATCTACCTTGCGGTCGGTCTTCAGCTCGCGGCGCTCCTTTTCAGCGTGTGGCTGCAGGTGATGGCGACCGGATCCCGCCGCCTGCGACTCGCTCCGCTCTTCTACCTCCTCGGGCTCACGGTGGTCCTGTTGCCCTGGCAGGCCTCGCTCTTCGGCGTCGCTCTCGGGCTCACCCTCACCGGCATGCTCGGCCAATGGCGCGTCGTCTTCTGGATCATGCCCGTCTGCCTGGGCGCGGCGTGCGCACTCTTCCGCTCCATCAACTTCGTCAGCGTCGCCGTTCCCCTCGCCTATCTCATCCCCGCCCTGCTCGGCGTCCGCCCCGAGCGGCCGCTGGCCTGGGTGTTCTCCCGCTCCCGCGGCAAGTCCGCGCGCACCGAGGAGCCGCGCGAGCACCGCCACCACCATCACTCCCGCCCCCGACCGATTGCCGACGGTCGCTCGACGATCTCGGTGAAATACAGCGCCGCCCGCGGCAGCTTCGGCTCCGATTGAACCCGCCTGGGGTTGTCCCCCCAGCGCCGGGCTGGCGGCCGACCACGGACCGTGCGCCCACGGTTGAATTGTGGAGACACCTGACCGATAGATAACCCCGGATCCACGGGCGCCGAGACCACCCCTGCCACGCCAACGCCGCCCGGCACCTGTTTCCGCCCGCCGAGCCCCGATCTTCCGCCGCCATGCCCGTCCGCTTCGAACACCGCGTCTACCGCGCCGCCTTTCGCCAGCCGCTCGTCACGGCCCACGGCGTCTGGGCGGAGCGCGAGGGCGTGTTCGTGCGCCTGACCGACGACTCCGGCCGCGCCGCCCTCGGCGAGATCGCCCCGCTTCCCGCCTGGGGCAGCGAGTGGCTCGCCGACGCCCTCGCCTTCTGCGCGACGCTCCCGTCAGCAATCGACGAGACCGTGATCCACGCCGTGCCCGCCACGCACCCCTGCTGTCGCTTCGCCCTGGAGACTGCGTGGCATGCGCTCCACCGGCCCGATGCGCCCACACCAGTGCGCCACCTGCCCATGGCGGCACTGCTCCCGGCCGGCCCCGGCGCCGTCGAGGCGGCCGCGCAGGCCGCGCAACGCGGTTTCACCACGATGAAGTGGAAGGTCGGCGTCGGTTGCCCCGAAGCGGAGCTCCAGATCCTGGCCCGGGTGCTCGCCCACTTGCCGGCCGCCGGACGCCTCCGGATCGACGCCAACGGCGCCTGGGACCTGCCCACCGCACGCGAGTGGCTGAAGGCCTGCGAGGGCCGGCCGATCGAGTTCATCGAGCAGCCGTTTCCCGTCGGGCAGGAGCAGTCGGTGCTCGATCTCGCCAACGAGTTCTCGACCCGCCTCGCCCTGGACGAGTCGGTCGCCCGCACCGACGACCTGCTCCGCTGGCTCGAGTTCGGCTGGCCGGGGATCTACGTGATCAAGCCCGCCCTCGCCGGTTCGCCCGACCGACTGCTCCGGCTGCTTGAGAGCTACGAGGCCGAGGCCGTGTTCTCCAGCGCCTTCGAGACCGCCGTCGGCGCGCGCGCCGCCCTGCTCGTCGCCGCCCGGGCCGACCACGGCGGCCGGGCCGTCGGCTTCGGCACCATCGGCTGCTTCGCCGACGAGCGCTTGAACCTCCCCGATCCCGGCACCACGATCTCGACCAAGTGGCTCGCGCGTCTCGCGCCGGGCCCGCTATGGGAACTCTTCTCGCACGTGCCGCACGCCGCCTAGCCGAACCCGCGCTCCGCTCCGCGGATACCGGTGCCGATTGGCGTGCCGCCGCCGCTCGCTTCGCCCCCGTTCCCGCATCCTCCCCCGGGGAGCCGCCGCTCGCGATCGACGATCCCACTCCGCTCGACTTCGCCGCGCATGCCGTGGCCGCACTCGTCGCCGGCCGCGACATCCTGCTCTGCAACCCGCACTGGACCGCCGCCGAGCGCGCCGCCGCCGAGGCGCTGCGGCGGCTCCAGCCCGAGGAAGGACGCCCCCTCGCCGCAGCGGAACCCCGCATCCTCGTCGCCACCGGCGGCTCCGGCGGCGCGCTGCGTTTCGCCACGCACTCGCCCGCCACGCTCACCGCCGCCGCCGAAGCGCTTCGCACCTTCCTCGGCGGTGCGCCGCTCAACAGCCTCTGCCTGCTGCCGCTGCACCACATCAGCGGCTTCCAACAGCTCGTCCGGGCGCTCGCCACCGGCGGCGAGCTCGTCCTCGCCGACTGGCGCGCGGTCGCCGACGGCCGTCGCCCGATCCTCCCCTCCGCAGCCGGCGGATGGCTGCTCTCGCTCGTCCCGGCCCAGCTGCAGCGCTTGATCGACGATCCTGCCGCCTGCGCCTGGCTGCGCGGCTTCACCGCGATCCTCCTCGGCGGCGCACCCGCCGGCCCCGCCCTGCTCGCGCAGGCCCGCACCGCCAACCTCCCCGTCGCGATCGCCTACGGCGCCAGCGAGTTCGGCGCCGCCCTCGCCGTGCAGCCCCCCGCCGCGTTTCTCGCCGGGGAGTCCGGCCTGCGCCCGCTGCCCGGCGGCGCCGTGCGCATCCTTGATTCGGAGACCGGCCGGCCGCTGCCCGCCGGTGAGATCGGTCGCATCGAGCTCGACGCTCCTTCGCTGCACCTCGGCTACTGGCCGCACTGTCGCACGGCCGGCCCGCTGCGGACCGACGATCTCGGCCGCCTCGACACCGCCCGCCGTCTCCACGTCGTCGGCCGTGCCGGGGCCGCGGTCAACACCGG
>JAEXPG010000602.1 GCA_023447015.1 Verrucomicrobiota bacterium | reverse complement strand
CACCGCGAGAAATCAACCACTTCCTCGCCCGCCGTACGCACCAGCCGATCGTCCCCGAGCAGCGCGATCAGCAGCGGAATCGCCGCGGTCCCGCGCCGCTGGAGCAGATCGAGCGGTCCGGGCCCGGAGCCGGCCACGGCTGGCTCCGGGTCCTGCAGAAGCCAGATGCTACCCATGAGAACGGGGTGGCGGGCCGGAATGACTGTCTCCGGGTGGCAAAGCATGGCGGCGATCCGGCGGTCCTCATCGGTGAGATCCTCGCCCGTCAACGCCGGCGCCGGCCCCTTCGCCAGATGGGTGCGCACCGCCTCCGCCACGCGTGCGATCACCGGTCCGTTCCGCCACGCCGTGCCGAACCGGCGCTGGAGCGTCTCCATCGCGAGCAGGTATTTCGCCCAATCGCCGTTCGCACAGAACGCCCCAAACGCCTTCTCGTATTCCACGTTGGCGATCCGGTCCAAGGCCGCGCCCACAACCGGGCGGCTGTCGCCCACGCGATCGAACAACAGCGACATCATCCGGTTCGCCTCGGCCCCCTGCCCCCGCCGGTGGACCTGCGCGGCAAAGAGGAACACCTCCGCAGCATTGCGGCGCAACGCGTAGTCGCTGTTGCCGGCCTTCTCGAGATACGCGGTTATCGCACGGATGTCGGCCGACAAGTCGGCTTCCTGCCACGTACCGACCAGAGTGCCGGACCGATCCACCTCCTCGTCCTCCGCGCCACCAGCTTCGGCCCTGGCCTTCCGCCGCTGCGCCGCCAGCGCTTCCGACACGATCTCGACGGTGCGGACCTGATCGACGAGGACCACCACGGAGCCGTCCGCCTTCGTCTCGAGCAGCCAGGCGTTGCCGCTCAGTGCGCGCTCGTCATCCCCTCCGGGCAACGGGCCGAAACTCCGCCCGCCGCGACTGGTGACGCGCACATATTTCGCCTGCTGGACATCGGGCAGACCGAACTGACCGATCTTCGCCACTCCGGCCGCGTAGTCGCGGACTTCGGCCGCCGCGGCACTTGCACCGGCCAGCGCCAGCAGCAGCGCCAGAACCGCTCGCCGGGCCACCGGAAATGCCGATCCACCGAGAGAGTGGAGCCGAAAAGACGAGGTCTGCGGCCGTCCGGCCGCACTCCTGCCAGTATTCGCCGACCGCCGAGGGGCGAGGGGGTGGTGGGGTCCCATAGTTCCGTGCGCTGGACATTGAGATGGGCAGGCGGGATCGACCAAGCAAGGCCGAAGTGCGCCCCCACTTACGAGCCCCATTTTCCTGATACAGTCGAACCCGATAGGACCGACCAATGCTCCCGCTTTGCTCCTGAGAGCCGCCGGGACAGTGGTAGTGCAACGGTTCTGTACACCGTGGTGGCCCACCTTTGAAACCACGATTTCTGTCGTCGCGCTGCACCCAATTCAGGTGACACAAACAACGCTCGCGAAAATAGCCCTTCCCGGTGGGCGAGAGCGGAACTCCCTCCAGCCGGGACGAGCACGCGCCCGTCCCAAGCCTAGACTTCTGCAGTCTCTGCGTGCGCCTCGCGCCGTTGAGCCTTGTGGGCGGCCTTCTTCTCACGGCGGTTGCGCGCCCAGAACGGCTCCTCCTGCTCGCCGGCCATGATGCAGCCGCGGGGCTGGATCTCGCCGACAAGCTGGGCCAATCCGAACTTCTCGATCTGGGCCTTCACCTTCGACGCGTCCTTGTAGCCGATCGGCGACTCGGAAAGGTCCGGCGCGCCGCTGAACCAGCGGATGTCCAGTCCCGGCGTTTCGCGAGCGAGGACATCACGGACCTTCTGCGGGTCGATGTTGCCGTCCTCGTCCTTGAAGGGAGCGAGCGTGGCAGTACGCGACTGGTTGCGGCCGGCGCCGTGCGGAGCGAAGGACAGGAACTGGTCGTTGTCCGAACCGAGCACGAGCAGGATCTCACGCGCCATGTTCAGCGGTACGATACCGAGCAGCGGACGGCCCTCAGCATCGCGCCAGGCTGGCGTCGCGCCCTTGCCGTGGAGGAAGCGGTCGCCGCGGCGCCACACGAAGTTGTGCTCATTGCCGATCTGCACGAGGCCGCGCTGGCCGATGCGACGCAGGAAGGCTGCGTGGATCTGCGCGTGGTTCTCACGCGTCCAACGTCCGACATACTGCAGCGCATCCCAGTACGACTGCCCCTCGGGCGAATCGTACGGGAGCCACACCGCGGCATCCGGGATGTCCTTGGCGGTCTCATCGCACCACTTGCGCGCCGCAACCTGGCCGCGCTTGTAGACGTCGGCACCCAGTCCACGCGAACCGTGGTGGGTCACGAGCACGTTGAAGACGCCATCGCGACGGGTGATCCAATCCGAGAGTTCAGCGTAGCCGGCGGCTTCCAGCGCCACGCGCTGCGCCTCGGTGAACTCGATGCGACCGACGTAGGCGAAGTGGTTTCCGTCGCCCTGCGTCCCCATGAAATCGCGGGCGCGGCTACGGAGATCACGCAGGAACGGATTGTCCCAGACCGGTTCATCGAGAACGGCCGAATGCCACTGGTCCCCGCGCGGTCGTCCGCCCGGGCCGAAATGGGTCGTCGCCTGCAGTTGGTCCATCAAC
>JAEXPG010000542.1 GCA_023447015.1 Verrucomicrobiota bacterium | reverse complement strand
AACGTCATCGGCGTGCTGCCTGAAACAACCGCATCATCAAAGGACACGGAAGCGCCAACATAGGTCGTTCTTGCGCCCGGTTGCTGCGTAAACTGGGGCGCGGCCGCCCACATCGGAATGGTAACAGCAAGGCTCAAGGCAAGCGCGACACCGCGCAGGCAGATACGCAACAGACGACTGGAATTCATGGGAGTATGTGGGAGCACTGTGAGATCCTGCCGCTCCGAAGCTTGGAGCGAACCACCGAGCCGTGCGGCATGCTGACATGCGGCCAGCGGATTCTCCATCCGGCCGCGCGATGTTTGCAGTACCTCCAGCACGAAGCAGTCGCCAGAAGCTATTCGGCTCATTATGGCAGGGCCAAGGCAATTCGGTCCGAGTCGGCAGAATGTGGCTCATATGCGATAAATCATCGTCGTTCCATCTGCGCCGGAGGATTGAGGGCAGCCAACCAAACGAAACGCCGCCTGCGGGGCGGCGTTTCTTAGCCGACTAGCGGGTCGCGGGCCAGATCCCTAGCGCCCGAGCCGGCCCTCGGCCTTGCCGTAGAGATACCAGTGCAGCAGCGCCTTCTGCTGACTGCCGCCGAGGGCGGCACTCAGACTGGGGTTGAGCGCTAGATATACGGAGGGTTTCACATCCACGGCCACCTCGCGGCCCTCCAGCACACCATAAGCGATGCAATGCTGCCACAGGACCGCCTCGTCGTCGCCGATCGGCAGGAGGTCCGGGTTGTGCTCAAGGTAGTAGGCGGGATCCCAACCGGCGGGCATGGTGCCCAGGCGGCCCTCCTGCTTACCCCAGTCAATCCAGTGCTGCAGCGCTCTCACCGGGTCGTCGTTGAGGCCCGCCCGCAGTTCGGGATAGGCCGCCAGATACGCCACCGGGTCGAACTCCGGGTCCGGACTGCGCCCGGCCGCCGCGCCCCAGCGCACAAAATGCCGCCACGCTCCGTAAAGGTCCGTTCCATAGGCAGCCTAGATGTCAGGATACCGCGCAAGGTAGCCGACTACGTCGAACCAGTCCGGAATGCCCCGGCCCTCCGCCCGTCCGTAGGTGAACCAATGGCCCAGCGCCGCCAACGGCTTGCCCGCGAGTGCAGGCACCAGATCCGGATACATCGCCAAGTAGGCCGCCGGGGTGAACCAACCGTCGAGGGAACGTCCCTCCAGGATGCCGTACGTGGCGTAGTGGAACCAGGCGAGCCGGCGGTTGTTGCCAAAGACCGCGAGCACATCGGGATTCAGCGCGAAATATGCATCCAATTCGAACTGCGGCGGCACCCGCCCCAAACGGCCCTCGCCCTTGCCGTAGGTGAGCCAGTGCTGCAGCACCCCAAACCGATCCGTGCCGAAGACGGCCTGCAGATCGGGGTTGATCGCCAGATAGTCGTCGGCTTGGAAACCGTCGTCGAACATCCGACCTTCGGCCAGTCCGTACGTCCAGTAATGCTGCCACGCGAGAGTGAGCTTGTTGGCCACGTCACCGATGGCGGCGGCCACATCCGGGTTGCGCGCCAGATAGCCGGCAGCGTCGAAGCCCGCCGGCACCGCCGGGAAAGCGGGATTCACCGTCAACGCCACCGCGGCGCTGGTGGTGGTTCCCGCAAGGTTGGTGCCGACACAGCGGTAACGGTAGTCGTTCATGGCGATCGTCACCCCGATCAACTGCAACGTGGCCCCGGTCACGGTCGAATAGACCCCGCCGTTCGTCAGATTCGTCCACGAACTGCCGGCATTGGTGCTGACCTGCCATTGCAGGCCCATGGCAACCGGAGAAGAGGCCCCGAACGTAAAGCTGGCATCCGCGCCCTCCGTCACATTGACAGCGACAGGCTGCGCGGTCGCACTCGGCGCGCTCGCCGGAGTCAGAATCGTGACCGTCCCGGCGGCGCTGGTGGCGATGCCATCGCTGACGGTCACTTGCAGGGTGTAGGATCCCACGCCGACAAGATCCAAGCCGGCCCGGTTGGAAACGGTCACCTGCCCATTCGCCGCGTTGATCGCAAAATACGATGCCCCGGTGCCACCTGTAGTCGCCCACCCCTGAAACGTTGTCCCTGCATTGGCATCGGTCGCCAAAAGCGTGCCGACAACTGTTCCGTTCACAGCGGAAGTCTGCACGGGAAAGACTTGGCTCGCGGTCACCACCGGCGGGAAGTTGCCGACATACGTCTTCAACCACTGCATCGCCGGCCGTTCCGTATTGTCGGCCAAGACGAGGTAGGCGCCCTCGGCATTACGCCAGAGGCCCGGACGATAACCCCAGAGCGTGATGCCAATCACGGACGGGTTGTTCCAGAGGATCGGGAAAACACGTTGGTACTCGGTGAGCTGCACCTGGTCGGTCGCCCCATCGATGTCCATCTCGGTGATCATGACGGGCACCCCGGTCGCCGCGAGCGTCGCCAAGTTGTTCGTCAACGTCTGGGTCGGAACACCGGTCGTCTCGAACGCGTGCGCCTGGGTCGAGATCACATCGACAAGGTTCTCAGCCTTAAGCAGGTTGACAATCTGCACGTAGCGCAACGCGGACGAGGCGTCGTTGAGCAAGCCATATTCGTTCAACACCAGCTTCTTGCCCGGGAAATACTGGCGGGCGAGGCGAAAGGATTGGACGAGCCACTCCCAGCCGGAGGCACCGGCACCGCCGAGCGCATCGGAGTAATTGGCCGCGTACACCGCCGGGGTGGAGAACGCGATCTGGCCCCCGTTCGGCGGAGCGTGCAGAGGCTCGTTCACGACCTCGACATAATCGAGATCCGGATAACGCGCCGCCACCGCCGCAAACCATTCCTTGATTTCGTCCAACTTTTCGGCAGGCGTCAGCGCGCTGATCCAGGCCGGCTGCTGACTGCCCCAGACTAGGACGTGGAACCGGAACTTGAGGCCGTTGGTCTTCGCGTAGTTATAGGCGGCATCCAGCTCGGTCCAATTCATCACGTCGCGCGTCGCCTCGACGCTGCCCCACTTGCCCGCGTTCTCCGGCGTGACCTGGTTGAAATACGCGGCAAAATTCGGCGCCTGCGCGGTGCTGTAGCAGCTGCCAAGAAACCTAGACTGCCCCGTTGCCATCGGCGGGCCAACCGGAGTGGACGCAGCCGGAGCCAAAGGACTGAGCGCCAAGGCGAAGCACGCTGCTATGAATGAAGACACTCGCGCAAATGGCGTTCGAGCGAAACTGGTTCTGGTGAGGCGCAAAGAAGCAATAAGGCAATCCATGGGTCGGCTTTTGTGGGGTTGGTGGACTACGATCATCACGATGCAACCGCTTTGGGGCAAAGCACAGGCCCCAAAGATTCTAATCATAGACCTTGGCCCCGCACAGACCGCGCTCCGCGCAGAAAAGGCCACGCACCAACGAGATTGCCGCTAGAACGCGGGCTGGCTGTCGCTCTCGGCTTGTCTGCGTCTCGTCGCTTCTCGGCCTGAAGAATCCCGCATGCCAACGTCGCCCCCGCCCGCCGCACGCTCCGCCCTCTCGCAGGAACACCTGCGTCAAACGGCTGCGTTCTTCGACTCTCCGACCTTCGCTCTCACCCGCCTCGCGCGCTCCCACCGGCGGCTTCTGGCTCATTACTACAACCTCCTCATTCCCGCCGACGCCTCCACGCCGGAGATCGGTTGGTTGTGGCGATGGCGAACTGCTCGCTCACCCTAGAGCCCGGAATCTCACCGGCGTCGACATCTCGGCAAAGCAACTGGAACAAGCACACGCACGGATCCCTGCCGCGACAGTCATTCAGCAGGCGGGCGAGGAATTGGACCTGCCGGGGCGGACCTTCGACTACATCATCGTCTCCGACCCGCTGAATTTCGCGGCCGATGTCGAACAACTGCTGAAGCGGCTCCATACCGTGGCCACTCCGCAGGCGCGTCTCATCGTCAATTTCCACAACAACCTCTGGTACCCGGCGGCCTTCAAGGTCGCCAGCTGGCTTTGCCTCCAGTCCATGCAGCCGCAGCACTCCTGGCTCTCGGCACCACGATGTCCTCGCCTGCTCGCCCTCGCCGGCTGGGATGTGATCAAAACGCAGTCGCGACTGCTCTGTCCGATCCGCACCGCGCTCATTGCGCCGCTGTTCAACCGCTGGCTCGCGCCGCGGTCCCCGTGGGCGTGCTGTTCGTTTTTCCCCATCGCCCGCCCGCGGTCGACCGTAGTCGAGAAGCCGCTGAGCGTCTCGATCGTCATCCCCACACGCAACGAGGCCGGCAACATCGAGGCCGCGATCCAGCGCACGCCGCAGATGGGCGCATGGACGGAGCTGATCTTCGTCGAGGGAAACTCCACCGACCAGCTTTAGGCCGAAATCCAACGCACGAAGGCCGCCTCCCCCGACCGCCGCATCAAGAGCCTCCAGCACCCCGGCCGCGGTGAAGGCGACGCCGTCCGCGCCGGCTACGCCGTGACCGAGGGCGACGGGTTGATGATCCTCGACGCCAACCTCACCATGCCGCCCGAGGAGTTGCCGAAGTTCTACTACGCCATCGCCTCCGGCCGCGCCGAGTTCGCCAACGGCTCCCGCCTCGTCCACCCCATGGAGAAACAGGCGATGCAGTTCCTCGACATGATCGCCAACCACTGCTTCGGCCACGCCTTCTCCTGGATGCTCGGCTAGCGAGTGAAGGATACCCTCTGTGGCCCCAAGGTCCTGCGACGCGACCATGACCTCAAGATCGCCGCCAACCGTGCCGACTTCGGCGATTTCGATCCCTTCGGCGACTTCGACCTGCTCTTCGGTGCCGACAAGCTCAACCTCAAGATCGTCGACACCCCGATCCGCTACCGTGAGCGCGCGTACGGCTCGATCAACATCCAGCGTTGGAAACACGGCTGGTTGTTCCTGCGGATGGTCGCCTTCGCCGCCCGCAAGCTGAAGTTCGTCTGAGCGGTTTCTCCCGACCGAGAAACCCGTTGCCCTGCCGAGGGTGGTTTCCACCGCCGCCGGATGGCCGACTGCACACCCGCTTTCCCCTCCGCCTGCAACTTCCAGCCGTCCCCGTTGGCCCCGGTGGATACCTTTCCTCGCCTTCTGTGGGAAGCGGCGGGCGGCCCCGCGCGAGAGCCGCGCCGGGGACGAACCGCGCCGGTCACTTCTTCTTGTTCAAAGCGGCGCTGAACCAGTCGCCGGTGAGCGACTGCTGCGACGCCGGCTTGCCGCCGAGGCCGCCACCGCCGCCCGGCCGTGGGCCGCCGAAGCCGCCGGGGCGATTGCCTCCGCCGGGGCTCGTGCGCGCGCCGCCGGGTGCGCCCGCGGCACCGGTCGGATTGCGCGGACCGATCTGCGGGTTGCTGCGCATCGAGAGCGCGATGCGGTTGCGGGCCAGATCCACCTCGGTGACGGTCACCATCACCTTCTGCTGCGGCTTCACGACCGCAGCGGGATCCTGCACGAAACTGTCGGCGAGCTGCGAGACGTGCACGAGGCCGTCCTGGTGCACACCGATGTCCACGAACGCGCCGAACGCGGTCACGTTCGTCACGATGCCGGGCAGCTTCATGCCGGGCTTGAGGTCCTCGGGCTTGTGCACTCCCTCGTCGAATTTGAACGCCTCGAACTGCTTGCGCGGATCGCGGCCGGGCTTCGCGAGCTCGGCCAGGATGTCCTTGAGCGTCGGCAGGCCGACCTTCTCGGTCACATAGTTCTCCGGCTTGATCTTGGCGCGCAGCAGCCCGTCGCGCACAAGGTCCGCCACGGTCACGCCGAGGTCGGCGGCCATCTTCTCGACAATGGCGTAGCTCTCCGGGTGCACGGCGGAGGCGTCGAGCGGATTCTCGGCGTCGCGGATGCGCAGGAAGCCGGCGGCCTGCTCAAAGGCCTTCGGCCCGAGACGCGGCACCTCCAGCAACTCGGCGCGCGACTTGAACGCGCCCTTCTCGTTGCGCCGCGCGACGATGGCCGCGGCGGTCGCGGCGTTGAGGCCGGACACATAGCTGAGGAGCTGCTTCGAGGCGGTGTTCACCTCCACGCCGACGCCGTTCACGCTCGAGATGACCACGTCGTCGAGCGAGCGCTTGAGCGCGGGCTGGTCGACGTCGTGCTGGTACTGGCCCACGCCGATCGACTTCGGATCGAGCTTCACGAGCTCGGCCAGCGGATCCATCAAGCGGCGACCGATCGAGACAGCGCCGCGCACGGTGATGTCGTGGTCGGGGAACTCCTCGCGGGCGACCTCGCTCGCGGAGTAGATCGACGCACCGGACTCGTTGACCATGACGACGGCGATGTTGCCCGCCAGGCCGCACGCGCGCACGAACGCCTCGGTCTCGCGCCCGGCGGTGCCGTTGCCGATGGCGATGGCCTCGATCTGGAAGAGCTTCACGAAGCCAAGGAGCTTGTCCTTCGCCTCGGTCGGGTGGCGGTCGGGGTAGATGACGTCGTTATGCAGGAGCTTCCCCTGGCGGTCTAGCATCACGACCTTGCAGCCGGTGCGGAAACCCGGATCGATCGCGAGCACCGCCTTCTGGCCCAGCGGCGAAGCGAGCAGGAGCTCGCGGAGATTGTCGGCGAAGACCTTGATGCCGGCCTCGTCGGCCTTCTTCTTCGACTCCATGCGCATCTCGCCCTCCATCGCGGCGGAGAGCAGGCGCTTGAAGCAGTCGGCCACCGCGAGCCGCAGCTGCACGGCGCAGCTGCCGTTGCTGCGGACGACCAGGCGCTCCAGCTCGGCGAGGGCGAGCGTCTCGTCCGCAATCTGGATGCGCATGATGAGGAAGCCTTCCTTCTCGCCGCGGCGCATCGCCAGCACGCGGTGCGACGGCGCCTTCGCGAGCGGCTCGCTCCACTCGAAGTAGTCCTTGAACTTCGCGCCCTCGGTCTCCTTCCCGATGATGACCTTCGAGGAGATCGTCGCCTGCGCGCGGTAGAGCGCGCGGAGCTTCTCGCGCGCCGCGGCGTCGTCGCTGATGCGCTCGGCGATGATGTCGCGCGCGCCGGCCAGCGCCTCGGCCGCGTTCTCGATCTTCGACTTCACGTTCTTGCCGTCGTCGGCGGTGTACTCACGGCCCACATATTCCTGCGCGGCGGTGTCGACATTGGTCGCGGCGTCCTGCGCCCAGATCAGCTCGGCCAGCGGCTCGAGGCCCTTCTCCTTCGCGATCGTCGCGCGGGTGCGTTTCTTCGGGCGGAATGGCAGGTAGAGATCCTCGAGCTTCGTCAGCGTCTCCGCGGCGGCGAGGGCCTTGTCGAGCTCGGGGGTGAGGAGATTGCGCTCCTTCAGCGACGAGACGATCGCGCTGCGGCGGTCGTCGACGGCCTTCATCTGCTCGAGCCGGTCGCGCACGGCGGTGACCTGGACCTCGTCCATCGTGCCGGTGGCCTCCTTGCGGTAACGCGCGATGAACGGCACCGTGGCGCCCTCGGCGAACAGCTGCGCCGTGGCGGCGACCTGGAAGACTTTCAGATTCAGCTCCTGCGCAATGCGGAGCACGTGTTCGGGGTTCGGCTGAGCCGCGGAAGTGGACATGCGGAAATGAAGAAGCACGCGAGTGGATCGCCACGCGCCGGCCGTGCAAGGGATATTTCCGTAACTTCCGCGTGAAGCCGGGATTGACGCCTCCGGCCGGTTGCTGTTGGCGCCACAACGCGCCCGGGATTCCGGGCTTTTCCCGCCGAAATTCCCCGCAAGGATGACGCCGATGCACCCGAACCCGACAGACCGCGAGCAACTCCTGCGCGCGGCCGAACAGCAGCTCACCGCCGCCGAGCACACGGGCGACGCCGCGGCGCTCACGCGCCTGCTCGCTCCGGAGTTCGCCGGGCACGACCGCACCGGACGGCCGACCACGCGCGAGTCATTCATCGCGGGCTTCACCGCCGCCGGCCTGCACTTCGAGTCGCTCGCGACCGACTCCGAATCATTCCGGCTCGCAGGCGACACGGCGCTGGTGGGCGGCGACTCGCGCTGGCGCGTGCGCCTCGGTGGGCGCACCGTCGATGGCGCCGGACGCTTCCTC
>JAEXPG010000531.1 GCA_023447015.1 Verrucomicrobiota bacterium | reverse complement strand
GACGAGTGGAAGAAGGAAGTCGTGGGCCACGAAGAGCACTTCGTGAAGCTCTACACCTCGCTCCCGAAGGAGCTGGTGTATCAGAAGGAGCTGCTCACTTCCCGTCTCTGATCGTTCCAGCGGTCTGAACTCTTCGAAGCCCGGTGCGCCTCGTGCGCCCCGGGCGTTTTCGTCTGGGGCGGCCAAAACGAACGTAAGAATCGCCGCCGACCGGTTTCGCCGACGCACGCGCATTTGACCTTCCCACTTGCGCCGCCCCATCCTCGCCGCTGTTCGCGATGCTGTTCCGATCCTCCCGCCGCCCCACTGCACTCCGCCGCGCCGCCCAACTCGCGGCGTTTGCGTTTGCGTTCGCCTGCGCGGCGCCGACCCAGGCTGTCGCCAATCAGGAGCGGCCGCTGGTCACGGACATCCAGGCGTATTGGGATCTGCCGCTGGCCGAGCGCCGCCTCGGCGTCGACTACTCCTTCGAGGGGGACGTTACCTACTGCGACCCGATCTGGGGCCATTTCTGGCTGCAGAACGGCGACACCGCCACTTTCTTCGAGCTCGGCAACACCGCGGCCGAGATCCGCGCGGGGCGCCGTATCCGGATCTCGGGCCATGCGCGGACCGAGAACAAGCTCACGGCCACCGGCGCCCAAGTCGTCAGCTTGGGCGCAAACACCGGCACGCCCCGCCCGCTGCCCGATGAAGGATGGTGCGAGAAGCCCGAGCCATACGACAACCGGCTGGTCGAGCTGGAGGCCTACGTCGACCGCCAGGTCCTGACCGATCCCGGGCACCTTCACCTGTTCCTTTCCGCCGGCGGCCGCAGCCTCTTCGCCTGGGTGCTCATCCCACCCGGCGAACCTGAGCCGAGACTGGATCACTCGACGATCCGGCTGAGGGGTGTCTTCACGGTCATGCGCTCGATCGACGGACGTCCCACCGCGATCGAGTTCAAGGTCCAGAACCCGTCCCATATTCAGATTCTCCACCGATTGGAGGACGATCCGCGCTTCGCCGCCCCGGTCTCCACGATCGCCGCACTGCGCCAACGCCCGCGCGACGCCTTCGTCCACATCATCGGCTCCGTCCGCGGCCAACAGCCGGGCACCACCTTGACGTTGCGCGACGACACCGGCCAGATCGAGGTGCTCAGCGGCCAATCGATCCCCTGCCGCATCGGTGAGACCGCCGAGGCGATCGGCTACCCCGAGATCGTCGGCACGGAATGGAAACTGCGGACGGCACTCTATCGGCCCTACCGGCTGGACGCCGTCACCGAGACGATCCCGCCGAGCCCCGGCCTTCCCGTGCTGCGGGTGGCGTCGCGCGTCCTCGAACTCTCCGCCAAGGAGGCGGAGCAGCATTACCCGGTCGAGATCTCCGGCGTCGTCACGTGGGCGCGGCCCGACGCCCCCTTCCTCTTCATCCAGGACTCCTGCGGCGGCATCGGCGTTGAACGCGGCGAGAGTCGGGCGCCCGCCTACGAGCCCGGCCGCAACGTCTACGTACGCGGCAGCACCGCGATGGGCGAGTTCGCCCCGGCCGTTGTCGCCGAGACCATCCGCAAGGCGGGCGACATGCCGCTGCCCAAAGCGGAGGTGGTCTCCCTTGAGCACGCGCTCACGGGCCGGGCCGAGGCCCAATGGATCGAGCTGCGCGGCCTCGTGCGCGAGATCCACCACGAGTCGCCCTGGAACCGGTTCGAGGTCGCCACCGCCGCGGGCGACTTCGCCGCCCTCCTCCCCGCCGCTGAAGAGTACCCCGCCGTCACCGGCGCCGTGGTCCGCATCCGGGGAGTGTGTACGGCGGATACCGACAGACAACGACGCATCCGGGGCGTCCGACTCTGGCTGCGGTCGCCCGAGGACATCCAGATCGAGGAGGCCGCACCGAAGGACGTCTTCGCCTTGCCGATCCAATCGCTCGCCGAGCTGGGCCGTTTCGGCGCGCCCCAGAGTTCCGAGCACCGCGTCCGTCTCGCCGGCGTGGTCTTGGCGCAGCTCCCCGGCCGCTGGGTCCAGATCCAGGATGGCGACGTGAGCCTGCGCGTCCTCAGCCGCGAAAAGACACCGCTCGCCCCGGGCCAGCGGATCGAGGCGGTCGGCTACCTCAACCGCCGCGGCGGACGCATGGTCCTGCGCGAGGCCGCCGTCCGTCTTTCCGGCACGGGGGACCAGCCGGTCCCCTTGCGCTTCGCCGGCGCCGCCGCCGACGCCACCTCCCTTGATGGGCGCCTCGTCATGACCGAGGGACTGCTCATCAACACTGCACGGCAGGGTGATGAGACGCGGATGAACCTCCACGCCGCCGGCGGCCTCGTCTCCGTGTTCTCCGAGCGGCCCGTCGCCACGGGATTTCCGCTGCAGAGCCGGATCTCGGTCACCGGCCTGATGGACATCATCTACGACGAGCAGGCGCAGCCGGCGGGCTTCCGCGTGCGCCCGCGCGACACCGAGGACGTCGTGCTCCTGCAACGCCCCTCGTGGTTCACCCCGCAGCGCATGCTCGCCATCGCTGCCGCGCTCGGCCTCGGCGTGGGCCTCGCGCTGCTGTGGATTGCCGCCCTGCGCCGCCGGGTGCAGCAGCAGACCGGCCAGATCCGCGAGCAGATGCAGCGCGAAGCCCACCTGGAGGCCGAACTCCAGCGTGCGACCCGACTCGAGTCGCTGGGGCTGCTCGCGGGCGGCATCGCCCACGATTTCAACAACCTCCTCACTGTGGTCATCGGCAACCTCTCGATGGCCACGCTCGGCTCCAACCTCGACCCCGAAGCCAAGGACCACGTGCATGCCGCCAGCCGGGCCACCATGCGCGCCCGCGATCTCACCCAGCAGCTGCTGACCTTCGCCAAGGGCGGTTCCCCGGTGCGCACCGCGCTCTCGTTGCCCGATCTGGTGCAGGAGGTCGCCGAGTTCGTCCTGCGCGGCACCGGCGTCGACTGCGAGTTCTCGTTTTCCACCAACCTCTGGCCCGCCCACGTCGACAAGGGGCAGATCAGCCAGGTCGTGCAGAACCTCGTGATCAACGCGGTCCAGTCCATGCCGGGAGGCGGCCACATCCGCATCGATCTGCTCAACGAGGAGGTCGAGCCGGGCGCCAGCCGCCTGCTCGCCCCGGGCCGGTACCTCCACATGTCGATCACCGACACCGGCTCGGGCATCCCGCCCGAGGTGCTGCCCCGCATCTTCGACCCCTACTTCACCACGAAGAAAACCGGCAACGGCATCGGTCTGGCCACCGTGTACTCGATCGTGCGCAAACACGGCGGCCACATCACCGTGGACTCGACGGTCGGCACCGGCACCACGTTCCATCTGCACCTGCCCGCCAGCGACGACACCCCCGCGCCCGCCGAGACGAGGGTTCTCTCCACCAACACCGCCACCCTGTCCGGCCGGGTTCTGCTGATGGACGACGAGCCCGACATCCGTCGTCTCGCGACCCAGATGATGCAGCATCTCGGCCTCGAGGTGCACAGCGTGGCCGATGGTGCGGCCGCGGCCGAGGAGTACGCCCGAGCCCTGCGCGACGGCCGCCGGTACGACCTTGTCGTGCTCGACCTCACGGTGCCCGGAGGGATGGGCGGCCTGCAGGCGCTCCGGCGGCTGAAGGAGATCGATGCGGAGGTCACCGCGATCGTCTCCAGCGGCTACTCCGAGGATGAGGTCATGGCCAGCTACCGCAGCCACGGCTTCCGCGCGATGGTCCCCAAACCGTACGGCATCGACGAGCTTGCGCGCGCCCTGCACCCGCTCCTGCGCGACACCTCCACACCGGCCTGATCGCCCGGCTTCCGCCGGTCGGCACGTCCTCGCCCGCCGACCATCCCCCCCGAGCCGAGACGTGTGCACGCGCCAACACCGTCGGCTGGGCGGCGGCCGATACCGCCTTGCGTGCAGTCGGGCTGTGCTGAGGGCCCCGCCATTCAGGGCCCATCCGTTGCTGGCCGTCCGCGCCGGCAGTCCAGGTCTCAGCCTGCGCCGTTGCCGAACTTCGCCTTGTGCGTGGACGAGACGGTCACGTACTTCTCGGCGAGATAGCGGCCCTTGGCCCGCTCCGCCGGAGTGAGCGGGCGGACCACCTTCGCCGGCACGCCCATGACCAGCGAACCCGGCGGGATCTTCGTGCCGTTGGTGACCAGCGAGTGCGCACCGACGATCGACTGTTCGCCGATCTCCGCGCCATCAAGAATCGTCGCCTGCATCCCGATCAGGCATTCGTCGCCGATCGTGCAGGCGTGGATCATCGCCGCATGCCCGATCGTCACGAACTTGCCGACCTTCACGCCGTAGTCGTCGGCAAGATGCACCATCGTGCCATCTTGGACGTTGCTTCCCTCGCCGATTTCAATCGAATTGATGTCGCCGCGCAGCACGCAGTTGTGCCACACGCTGGCGCGCGGACCGATCCGGACATCACCGACCAGGATCGCCCCGCGGGCCACGTAGGCCGTGGGATCGATCTGTGGATTCTTGCTCAGGTGTTTGCTCAGACGTTCTTCGACGGTCATGATCCAACCACGCTAGCGCGCCCGATTTCCGACCTGCAAACCACATTCTCGACCCCCGACTCCCGATGAAAACCGCTCCGGTCGTTTTCAACAACACCGTCCTCCGCGACGGCCATCAATCGCTCGCGGCGACCCGCATGACCACCGCCCAGATGCTCCCCGCCTGCACCGCGCTCGACTCGCTCGGTTTCGGTGCCTTGGAAACCTGGGGTGGAGCGACCATCGACTCCTGCCTGCGCTTCCTCGGCGAGAACCCCTTCGAACGCCTCGGCGCGCTCAAGCAGGCGGCCCCGAAGACCCCGCAGATGATGCTGCTGCGCGGCCAGAACATCGTCCAGTACACCTCGTTTCCCGACGACGTTGTCGAGGCCTTCGTCGCCGCCACGGCCGCGCGCGGGCTCGACATCTTCCGGGTTTTTGACGCGCTCAACGACGTCCGCAATCTCGCCACGGCGATCCGCGCGGTGAAGAAGGCCGGCAAACACGCCCAGGGCGCGATCTGCTACACCCTCAGCCCGGTCCACACCGTTCCCAATTTCCTCAAGCTCGCCGAGGAGATCGCCGCCCTCGGCTGCGATTCGATCTGCATCAAGGACATGGCCGGCCTGATCCAGCCGGAGATCGCCCGTGCCCTCGTCGCCGGCATCAAGGAACGCACCAGGCTCCCCGTCGTCCTCCACAGCCACGACACCGCCGGCCTCGCCGCCGCCTCCTACCACGCCGCCGTCCAGGCCGGCGTGGACTGGATCGACACCTCCATCGCGCCCTTCGCCAACGGCACCGGCCAGCCCGACACCCTGCGCATGCTCGCGGTGCTCGAGGGGCTCGAGCGTTGCCCCGCCTATGACCGCGCGAAGCTGGTCACCCTCGGCAAACACTTCGAGAAGGTCTACGCCGATCTCGGCAAGTTCACCAGCCCGGCCAACGAGAAGACCGACACCGCGACCCTCGTGTATCAGGTTCCTGGCGGCATGCTCTCCAACTTCCGCAATCAGCTCAAGGAGCAGAAGATGGACGGCCAGCTCGATGCGGTCCTCGCCGAGATCCCGTATGTCCGCCAATGCCTCGGCTGGATCCCGCTGGTCACACCGACCTCCCAGATCGTGGGGACCCAGGCCATGCTCAACGTGAAGTTCGGCCGATGGAAGAACATCGCCGGCCCCACCGCCGACGTCCTGCTGGGCAAGTACGGTCGCACCCCCGGCCCGGTCGACGCCGACCTGCTCGCAGAGGTCGAGAAGAAGACCGGCCACAAACGCTCCGAGGTTCGCCAGGCCGACCTCCTCCCGCCACGCATGCCCAAGCTGAAGGAGGAGCTTCGCGCCAAAGGCCTGCCCGACACCGACGAGATGGCGGTCCTCCACGCGATGTTCCCCCAGGAGCTCGAGAAGTTCCTCAAGCCCGTGCCCGCCGCGCCGGCGGCCCCGGCAACGACCCCGACCGCACCTCCCGCCCCGGCC
>JAEXPG010000509.1 GCA_023447015.1 Verrucomicrobiota bacterium | reverse complement strand
GGCGCCCGCCGCCCGCCGGGGGCACCGCCCCCGGCTACAGCAGGCAATCGGCGGGTTGCTTGCTCTGACGGCAACCGGCGCGTCCACTCTCGCCCAGACCACCGAAGTCCGCGCGGACCTCTCCGCGGTCGCCGGCGCGGTGAGCACGGGGTCGGTCGACGGCACCGGTGCCGCCGCACTCTTCAACGGACCGGCTGGTGTTGCGCTCGACAAGAACGGCAACCTCTACGTGGCGGACACCGGCAACGGCACCATCCGCAAGGTCACCGCGGCGGGCGTCGTCACGACGTTTGCGGGCCTGCCGGGCGCCTGGGGCGCGGCTGATGGGCCGGGCACCGCGGCGCGCTTCGCGACGCCGCTGCAGCTGGCAGTCGACGACGCGGGAAATGTCCTTGTCGCCGACTCGGCCAACAACGCGATCCGCAAGATCACCGCGGCCGGCGTCGTCTCGACGTTCGATCTGTCCGCGGCGAGCCCAGTGGTGAACGCGCCGTCGGGCATCGCCGTTTCTGCCGACGGCCAGACGGTGTACTTTTCGGACCGCGGTAACAACGCGGTGCGGCGTATCGTCGGCTCCGGACCGGTGACGGTCTTCGCCGGTGATCCGTTGCGCTCGGGCAAGGCCGACGGGCAGGGGACGGCGGCGCGGTTCTTCGAACCGGCCGGACTCGCCCGCGATGCGGCCGGAAACCTCTATGTCGTGGATGGGCGCAACCACACGATCCGCAAGATCACTCCGGCTGGCGCGGTGACCACGGTCGCCGGAATGGCGGAGGTTCCCGGCGCGACCAATGCCACCGGGCTTGCCGCGCAGTTTTTCCAACCCCGCGCCGTCGTCGTCGATGGGGCGGGCAACCTCTATGTCGCGGACACTGGCAACCATGCGGTCCGCAAGATCGAAGTGGGCACCAGCGCCGTCTCCACCTATGCCGGTCTGCTCGAGACCTCGGGCAGCGCGACCGGCACCGGCGGTGCTGCGCGGTTCGACTTCCCGGCGGCGCTCACGATCGCGGCCGACGGCACTCTTTTTGTGGCCGATGCGCGCAACAACGCGGTGCGCAAGATCGCGGCCGGCGGCGTGGTCACGAACTTCGTCGGCACTGCTCCGGGCTCGGCGAACGGCACGGGCACGGCCGCGCGTTTCCGCGCGCCGCGCGCCATTGCGACTGATGCGAACGGCACTGCCTATGTGGCCGACACCCTCAATTCGACGATCCGCAAGATCACGGCCTCCGGCGCTGTGACGACACTCGCGGGTGCCGCCGGTGCGACCGGCACGACCGACGGTGCGGCGACGAGCGCGCGCTTCAACCAGCCCGAGGGCATCCTTGCGACGAGCGACGGCGCGATTGTCTATGTCGCCGACACGCTCAACCACACGATCCGCAAGATCGCCGGTGGCACGGTGAGCACCCTCGCCGGCGAAGCGGGCGTGGCGGGAGCCAACGACGGCACCGGCATGGCGGCCCATTTCCGGCACCCGCAGGGCCTCGCCTTTGACCGTGAGGGCAACCTCATCGTCGCCGACACCTTCAACAACCTGATCCGGCGTGTCACACCGGCGGGCGTGGTCACGACCGTGGTCGGCAGTTCGACGATCTGGGGTTTCGGTGGCACCGATGGCTCGGGCGTGAGGGTGCAGTTCGAGCACCCGACCGCTGTGGCGGTGAACGACGCCGGCGAGATCTTCGTCGCGGATGGCGGCAACGCGACGATCCGCAAAGTCTCCACCGGTGGGGTCGTGAGCACGGTCTTCGGCGCGAAAGGCAATTTCGGGACGACCGACGGCACTGGCGACGCGGTGCGGTTGCGGCGTCCGACCGCCCTGACCTTCGACTTGGCCGGAAACCTTCTCGTGGCCGATCCCGACGCCGAGACGGTGCGGTTGATCACGCCGGCGGGTGTCAGTTTCACGGTGGCGGGCGTGGGCGATTCCGCCGGAGCGAAGGCGGGCGCCGGTCCGGTGGCGCGCCTTGCGGCGCCGCACGGCGTCGCGGTTGCGCTCGACGGTTCGATCCTGATCGCCGATACGGGCAACCATGTGATCCGTCGCGGGGTGGTTACTTGGGGCACTCCGCCCACGATCTCCCAGCAGCCGAATTGGCTCAGCGGTCCGCCGAAGGCGTTCCAACTCAAGGCGACCTCGGTGAGCGGCCCCGTGCGCTTCCGCTGGCAGATCCGGCCGCAGTGGGGCGAGTGGAGCGACCTCGCCAACGACGGCACCTTCGCGGGCGTCGACACCGACACGTTGTCGTTCCCGGGCGGCACCTCCGCGCTCAACGAGAGCGAGGTTCGCTGCGTCCTCGACAACGGATTCTCGACGTTGGTGTACTCGAATGCCGTCCGACCTTTCTTCGCGGGCGACAATACCGTCCGGGTCACCGGTGGTCCGCGCGACCAGGAGCTGGTTGTCGCGGTGGAGCCGTTGGCCGGTGCGAGGAACACGACCGGCACTTGGGGCCGCAGCTGGGGCACCACCGACGGCGCCGCGACTGAGGCGAAGTTTTCGGGTCCCCGTGCTGCGGTGATCGATGCGACGGGCACGACCTATGTGGTCGACACTGCCGGCGGCACGATCCGCAAGGTTCTCGCGGATGGCACGACAACCACACTCGCCGGCAACGCGGACACGAAGAACAGCGGCGGGTGGGGCAATGTCGATGGCACGGGCACTGTTGCGCGCTTCTCCGGTCCGCAGGCCATCGCGCTCGCATCCGACGGCAGCCTAATCGTGGCCGACACGGAGAACAACATCTTGCGTCGCGTCACGCCGGCCGGGGTAGTCACGACTTTGGCCGACGGTGCTGGAACGCCCTATCGTTTCCACCGACCGCAAGGTGTGGCGGTCGACACGCTTGGCACAATCTACGTTTCGGACACCGACGATTACACGGTGCGGGCGATCTCGCCCGCCGGAGTGGTCTCGTTGTTGGCTGGCAGCTCGCTCGTCTCCGGTTCGCAAGACGGCACCGGGACCGTTGCGAGGTTCGGCAGCCCCGGGTCCATGGCGGTTGATGCGAGTGGCATGCTCTACGTGGTCGACCGCTCGAACAATGTGATCCGGAAGATCACCGCGGGCGGTGTCGTGACGACGTTCGCCGGCTCGGCGAGCGCCTCTGGAACGGACGACGGCGTGGGCGCGGGCGCTCGCTTCAACAGCCCCGCGGGGATCGCGGTCGACTCGCGCGGGATGATCTACGTCGCCGACGCGGGCAACAACTCCATCCGTTTGGTGACCCCGGCGGCGCGTGTGATGACCGTGGCTGGGATGAAGCCGAGCGCCGTGTTCGATGGCGCCGGCGACACGGATGGTAGCGATGGCGGGAGCGCGCAGTTCCGCACGCCCTGGGGCGTGGCCTGCGACAATCGGGGGAATCTCGTCGTCTGCGACACCGGCAACAGCCGGGTCCGGCGGGTCACGACGCGGCTTCCGGCGATCGGCGAGACGGTTTCGTTCGGCGTCGGCACGGTGGGCAATCCCGGCGGGTTCCAGTGGCAGGCCCAGGTGCCGGGCTCATCGACCTGGACCAACCTCACCGCCGGCGGCGCGTACACTTCGAGCAGCTGGGGCGACGGCGGAAGTCTCGGCGTGGTGCTCGCGGCGAGCCACGACGGCTATCGCTTCCGTTGCCATGTCACCCGTGCCTACGACAATGTGCAGATCGACACCAACGCGGCGGTGGTCGCGGTCGGCATCGCGCCGACGATCACGACCCACCCGGCGGCGAAGACGGCCACGGCGGGGCAGATCGTGACGTTCACCGTCGCGGCCAAGGGCACGCCCGCAGTGTTCGCTTACCGCTGGCAGCGCAAGCCGGCAGGGGCCTCGACCACCTGGGCCAACCTCGCCGACGGCGGCGTTTACCGCGGTACCGGCACGGCGACACTCACGCTGACGACGGTCGGTGGCGCGATGAACGGCGACCAGTTCCGCTGCGTGGTCGACAACTACGTTGCCGGCGGCGCGACCTCGTCCGCGGCGACGCTCACCGCCTCCGGCGAGGCCTACACCGACTTCGCGTCTTGGCGTGCCGGCAACGGTGTGACCGGTGGCGCCAACGACGTGCAGCCCGGTTCCGGTGTGACGAACCTGGCGCGCTACGCCTTCGGCCTCGCGGCCAACGGGGTGGTCGCCAACCCGGTTTCGGTCACGACGACGACCGGTGCCGGCAACCGCTACCTGCAGGTCGGCTTCCGCCGGAAGACGGTCGCCAGCGATGTGCATTACGTGATCCAAGCCAGCGCGGACCTCGTGACCTGGACGACGCTCAAGACGCTCGAACCCGGTTCACCGGTCGATGTGCTCGAACAGGACACCGTCGCCGTCGGTAGCGTCCCGCGCCGTTTCCTGCGCGTGAAGATCGAACCGAAGCCATAACCGGTTCCAGATACCTGAACCCATCGAGCTGCGCGGACGACCAACTATCCCGAGAGACCATGAATCCCCCACGCCTGACCGCGCTCGCCGCGGCCCTCGTCCTTTGTGCGGCCGCCTCTGCTGCCGACCCGCGCAGCCCTGATCATCCGTCCGCCGGTGGTGCGTATCAATACGGCCGCGCCAACGAGGTCTGGCTCCAGCCATGGGGCTTTGCCGGCACTTGGTGGGCCGACAAGCTGTTCTGGTCCGACTCCGACTTCTCCGGATACAATCACTGGCAGTCGCAGATCGAGGCCGACAAGACGGAGGCCAGCGGTCGTTACGCCATGATCGGCGCCGGTGCTTGGCTGGACACCTTCATCGCGGGTCTGCTGCCCGACGCGAACTGGACCGGTGGTTACGCGCGCGAGCGCCCGGCCTCGGCCGCCTACTCGGACTGGCACAAACAGCGCGACGACCTGATGGGGCGCAATGCCAACGGCGGCTTCTGCAACTACCTCATGGGCTGGATCTCGCCGGCCACGCCGCTCGACGCGGCGGACTGGGGCGTCGACAGCGCCAACACTCCGCACGGCACCTACGGTGATTTCATCGCGGAGCGCATGGCGACGATCTCGGCGAAGGACCACTACAGCGGCTACTACGCGGCGGACCTGTTGGTCAACATGCCCAACCTCTTCATCAGCGGCGCCGACTTCCATCCGCGCAACGTGGACGCCTTCGAACAGCGGCTCGGCCACCCGATCCCCGGGGCCACCGTGCCGGAGAAGGCGCGCTTCGTCCGCGACCATCTGATGCCGGAGTGGGCCGACTACTGGTGCGACGCCTACGGGCACTATTTTGCCGAGATCGCCAAGCGCATCGAGGCGCTGCGCGGTCGGCCGGCGCTGGTCGGCGGCCAGATCTACGGCGACATCACTCTCACGCGTTGGCTCGGCGGCGACATGCGCCGCTATCTCCAGCTCCTTCCGCCGGAGCGCTGGTACTTCGATCTTGAGATGCAGGGCGACTGGATTCGCGCCGTCGGCAACGCCGCCCACTATCCCGCCACGGTCGGCACGGCCTGTTCCTGGGAGCCGTCGATGTGGTTGGGTTCGAAGATGGACGTGGTCGACGACGTGCTCCGGGCCAGCCTCGAACACAGCGGACTGCCGGTTGAGGCCGCCGATGCGGTGCAGCACACCCACTGGTTCCAGATCGTCTTCACGCATGTCGCCACCCGCGAGGGCGGGGTGCGTCGCGCGGTCACGGCGCTCCAGTATGGCTATGGCATGAGCGGGATGAACGCCGTCGATCCCCGCATCCTGGCGGCCATGAACAACTATATCCCGCGCCGCCCCTTCGGCCCGGGCTTCTATTATTCGGACGCGATGATGCGCTCGTTCGAGCGGGAGGGCGTTTGTTGGCGGGTGAATACCGAGGCTACCAACGCCTTCGAGAAGGTCGGCTGCGGCTTCTACGCCACCGATGCGGCGATCGATGTGCTCAACGACACGAACCGGCCCACCTGTTGGGTCGTGGTCCGGCCGGAGCGGCTCCCCGCGAAGGAGCGCGCCAAGCTCGAAGCGCACGCCCCGGTCGTCACCCCCGCGGAGGCCGCTGCGCTTTCGCCGTGCCGCACCTCGGCCAATGGCAACGCCTGGGGCTTCATCGACCAGGAGAACCGACTCGTCGTGCTGGTCGCCAACCTCGCCCGCGGCGACAGCGCTGTGGAAGTCGAGATCTCCGGCCTGACCGACGGCGCCTTTTCGCCCCTGGACGGGCTCACCGGCACGACCGCGACGCACGTCACTGTAACCGGAGGACGAGCACGATTCATCCTCAACGTGGCCGACTGCGACACGCGCCTCCTCGTCTTCCCCGCGTCGGCTGTGGCCGCCAACTGAACCGGAGCACGACGTCATGAAACACCTCTTTTTCTTCGTTGCCCGGATGGTCCACGTTGTAGCGGAACGGTCCCCGTTCTGCCCGGGGGCCGGCTTCCGGGGTCACCAATCACGGCTGCAGCTGCCGGATCGTCCGGCCGTTGGTCGTTCCGGTGGTGGGGGGGGGGGTTTT
>JAEXPG010000497.1 GCA_023447015.1 Verrucomicrobiota bacterium | reverse complement strand
TCGAGGACCTGCCGCGGCAGCTCGAGGCGATCGCCGGGCTGGTCGAGCGCGGTGCGGCCGACGATGCCGGGGCGCTGGCGCATCGCATCGCCGGTGCGGCGGGCAACGTGGGCGGCGAGGCGATGCGCCAGTGCGCGATGGCGATGGAGGCCGCCGGACGCGAAGGCTCCGCCGACGTGCTGCGGCAGCTCCTGCCCGAGCTGCAGGAGCAGTTCCGCCGGTTGAAGGCGGCCATGGAGGAATGAGGACCCCGCCATGCGTATCCTGATCGCCGACGACGACATCACCTCGCGCACCGTGCTCTCGGCCGTGCTGCAGAAGAGCGGCCACGAGGTGGTCGAGGCCCGCGACGGAGGCGAGGCGCTGGCGGCGCTCGACCGGGACGGCGCACCACGGATCGCGATTCTCGACTGGATGATGCCCGGGATCGACGGCGTGGAGGTCTGCCGGCGCCTGCGGGCCCGCGAGACCGACCGGCCGCCGTATCTGATCATGCTCACGACCCGCGGCGGGAAGACGGATATCTCCGCGGGGTTGCGCGCCGGGGCCGACGATTATCTCACGAAACCGTTCAATGCGGTCGAGCTGGTCGCCCGGGTGGAGGTCGGCTGCCGGTTCGTCACTTTGGCGGACCGGCTGGCGGACAAGGTGAAGGAGCTGCAGGCGGCGCTGGTGCAGATCCGGACGCTGAGCGGCATTGTCCCGATCTGCTCAAGCTGCAAACGGATCCGCGACGACGCCGGCTACTGGCGGCAGGTCGAGGCCTATGTGAGCGCCCATTCGGAAGCGAAGTTCACCCATGGGATCTGCCCGGAGTGCATGGCGAAGCTGTACCCCGAGTATCTGACAGATGAAGACGGAGCCGGCGGGGAGACGCCGCCCTCTGCGCCGGGCGGGCCGGACGAACGGGAGCGTTGACCGCGGCCGCGTCCGGAGGGGGCGCGGTGCGGACTCCCGGACGGGAGCTCAGGCGAGGCCCTCGGTCGCACGGGCGACGCGGAAACTCTCGACGACCCAGGTGCTGAGCACCTTGTCGGGCTGCTCGACGACCGCCCGCGTGATGGGGAACTGGGTGCGGCCGGTGTTGCGGCTGACGAGCTTCAGCCCGTGGTGGAAGTCGCGGAATTTCTCCTCGCAGAGCGCGCGGATGGTCTTGTCGGCGGCGAGGCTGGCGTCGATGAGGGCGGAGACGGCGTCGTCGGCGAAGAGCAGGTCGAAGCCGTGTTCCTGGCGGAAGCGGGTGGCGAAGGCGGTGACCTCGGCGCGGAGCACGTCGTGCTGGCGGTCGGCGTTCTCGCGGAGCAGGTGCTGGAGCGTGGTGGCGGGATCGGCGATGGTGGCGGCGTCGAGGACGAAGGTCTTGATGGCGGTGGAGGGCAGCTCGAACTTGAAGTCGCGGAAGACCCGCTCGAGCACCGTCATGAGGCCGCGGGCGCCGGTGTTTTCGACGGCGGCGCGCCGGGCGATCTCCTGGACGGCCTCGTGCCCGATCTGGAAGTCGATGCCGTAGCCGGCGAAGTCGGCGCGGTACTGCTGGAGGATGCTGCCCTCGGAGGTGGTGAGGATCTGTTCGAGGTCCTCGGCGACGAGCGCGCGGCAGGCGACGCGGACGGGGAGGCGGCCGACGAACTCGGGTTCGAACCCGTAGGTGATGAAGTCCTGGCTGGTCACCTGGGCGAGGTAGTCGCTCTCGGTGCGGTCGATCCCGCGGGCGGCGCCGAAGCCGATGGCGGTGTTCTGCACCCGGTGCCGGATCTGCTCGCCGAGCTTGTCGAAGGCGCCGCTGACGATGAAGAGGATGTGGCGGGTGTTGATCTTCGCCGGACGGGGTTTGCCGCCGCGCTGCATCTCCATCATCGCCTGCATCTGGCCGAGCAGGTCCGTCTGGCTGTGGAGACTGACGTCGGTCTCCTCCATGAGCTTGAGGAGGTTGATCTGCACGCCGCGGCCGGAGACGTCGCGCCCGGCGACGAGGTTCTGGGCGGCGGCGATCTTGTCGATCTCGGCGATGTAGACGATGCCGTACTGGGCCAGCTCGACATCGCCGCCGGCGGCCTTCACCAGATCGCGCACGAGATCCTCGACATCGCCGCCGACATAGCCGGTCTCGGAGTACTTGGTGGCGTCGGCCTTCACGAACGGCACGCCGACGAGTTTGGCGATGCAGCGCATGAGGTAGGTTTTGCCGACGCCGGTGGGGCCGAGGAGGATGATGTTTTGTTTGGCGTAGTCGCGCTCGCGCAGGTCGGGGTTGTCGAGGCACTGGCGGACGTGGTTGTAGTGGTCGCAGATGGCGACGGAGAGGATCTTCTTCGCCTCGTCCTGCTTGATGACGAAGCGGTTGAGGTAGTCGCGGATCTCCCGTGGGCGGAGATTGAAGGCACGGATGCGGCGCAGAGCCGCAGCGGTCTCGTCCTCGGGCGGTGTCGGGTGTTGCGGGGCGCCGCCGGGGGTGGGGTTGGGCGGTGGTTGGGCGGCGGCCATCATCTGGCGCATGGAAGCCTGCACCTGCGGGTCCTTGAGGAGCTCCTGGACCTTTTCTTCGAGCTCCTCGATGGGGTTTTTCGGGCCTTCAGTGCTCATGGCGGGAGAGTTTCGGCTTTCGGGTTGACGCAAAATGACGTCCAACAATAGTTTCCGCACCTTTTTCACCGAAAGAATTTTCGCAACAGGAGACACGCACCATGTCCAACAACCTCACCAAGCGCGAGATCGTTCTGGAAATCTACCAGAAGACCGGGTTCCCGCAGAAGGAAGTGCAGCAGTCCGTGCAGATGGCACTGGATATCATCCAGGACGCGCTCGCGTCGGGCCGCAATGTCGAGCTGCGCAACTTCGGCGTGCTCGAGGTCCAGGTGCGCAAGGCCCGCATCGGCCGCAATCCGAACAAGCCTGAGACCGAGGTCGTGATCCCGACCCGCGCCGTGGTGAAGTTCAAGTCGGGCAAGATTTTGAAGGCCAAGCTGAAGAAGCTCGAGCTGAGCAAGGTGGACAAGCGCGGCATCGTGCCTCCGCCGTCCGCCAATCCGACCACGCCGCCCGTCGCCTGAGGTCGCCCGCCGCTTCGTTCCCACATGGCCCAGTTCCAGACCCTGCCGGGGTTCCGCGAGTTTTATCCCGACGAAACCGCCCGGCGT
>JAEXPG010000442.1 GCA_023447015.1 Verrucomicrobiota bacterium | reverse complement strand
GACCGCGCGGTCGCCCACGCCGGGAGCTTCATCGCGGGCCGCCGGTGCGGCGCCGAAGGCCGGCGGCTCGCCCACGGACTCGCGCACCGGTTCGTCATCCGGAGAAAACGACAGCACTTCCTGCTGTTGCGCGGGCCGGAACTCCGGCTCGGGCGCCCGCTCCGGCTTCCGCGGTTCGGGCTCGGGGGCGCGCGGGGCTTCCGCGACGGGGGCGGGAGCGACGAGCTCGGGCTCCGGGGCCGCCTCGGCGGCGGCCTTCTTGCGGCCGCGCGGGGCGGCGGGCTTGCCGCGGGTCAGGCGAGAGGTGCGCTTCTTCGGGGCCGGGCTTTCGGAGTCGGGAGCGGCGGAGCTGTTGTCGGAGTCTTTCGACGGACGGGGAGTTTCCATTGCGGAACGGGAAAAAGGCCGGCGGCGGTGCGCGCGGCAAAGTTGGAGGGTCGGAGGTGTTGGCTAGTGCCAGCGACCGGCGAGCGATGCGACCTGTTCCCTGAGGAAATCGAGCGACCCGTCGTTGAGCAGGACGAAGTCGGCGGCGGCGATTTTCCGGGGGAGCGGAAGCTGCTTGGCGATCCGTGCGGCGGCGAGATCAGTTGGGACCCCGCGCACCTGCAGCCGTGACAATTGCTGGGCGAGAGATGTGGCGACGCACACGGTGGAATCAAACCAATTCTCCAACCCCTTCTCGAAGAGCAACGGCACCTCCACCACCCAGCGGGCCGCCAGGTCGCCCGCCAGCGACGCCCGCCACGACTCGCGCACCAGCGGGTGCAGCAACGCCTCCAGCCAGAGCCGGTCCGCGTCGTCGGCGAAGACACGCTCCGCCACCGCCGCCCGGTCGAGCCGGCCGTCCGTCCCCACCACCCGGGAGCCGAAGCGCCCGGCAAGCGCGGCGATCACGTCGGCGCGGGGCAGGAGCTCGTCGCGCACAATCCGGTCGCAGTCGACCGTGCGGAAGCCGAATTCGGCGAACAGGCGCGTGGCCGTGGATTTCCCGCAGCCCATCCCTCCGCTCAGGCCGAGCACCAGCCGCGGCCGCGGCCAGTCCGCCGGCGGACGCTCGCGGGAAGCCGGCGCGGTGGATCCGGACGCGGTGCTCGAACTTTGGTTGCCCATGGCGGCCGCCCACGATGCCCGCCGCCCCCACCCCGGCAACCCCCTTCTCGCCGCCGGGCCGGACCGCGGCCCCGCGCCGTCGCGGGGCTGATGCATCGCGTCCCGGACGCATTCCGGCCGGCGGCGCAGACCGGGCTTGCCGCGCGCCCCCGACACCGTCATCCCACTACCGCCCCGCCCCCCCGCGCATCTCATCGCCGTATGTTCGCCACAGTCTTTTCCGCCGCCCTCCAGGGCATCGAGGCCGTTCCCGTCCAGGTCGAGGTCAACACCGGGGAATCCGGCGACCTCCGCCTTATCCTGGTCGGGCTGCCCGATGCCGCGGTCAAGGAGTCCAACGACCGCGTCTTCTCCGCGTTGGCCAACAGCGGCCTGCGGGCGCCGCGCTCGCGCACCACGATCAACCTCGCGCCGGGCGACATCCGCAAGGAGGGGCCCTGCTACGACCTGCCGATCGCGCTGGGCATGCTCGTCGCCACCGGCCAGCTGGCCGAGGACCGCCTCGGCGACTACCTCATCGCGGGCGAGCTCGGGCTCTCCGGCGCCACCCGGCCCGTGCGGGGCGCGCTGGCCATGGCCCTGCTCGCCCGCCGGCTCGGCAAGCGCGGGGTGCTGCTGCCGGCCGTCTCCGCCGAGGAGGCGGCGCTGGTCGAGGGCGTGCCCGTCTACCGGATTCAGACGCTCGACGAGGCCGTGCGTTTCCTCGCCGGCCAGCTCGCGCTCAAGCCCGTGCCGGCCGCGCCGCCGCACCCGGCCGCCGCCCCCGATGGCGCGCCGGACTTCGCCGAGATCAAGGGCCAGCTGGCCGTGCGTCGCGCCGTCGAGATCGCCGTGGCCGGCAACCACAACCTCCTGCTCGTCGGTCCGCCCGGATCGGGCAAGTCCATGATCGCGAAACGCCTCCCGTCGATCATGCCGGTGCCGCAGCTCGAGGAGTTCCTCGAGATGCTGGCGATCCATAGCGCCGCCGGCCACACGCTCAACGGCGAGGTGCGCACCTTCGCCCGCCCGTTCCGCGCCCCGCACCACACAATCTCCGACGTCGGCCTGATCGGCGGCGGGGCCGTCCCGGGCCCGGGCGAGATCTCGCTCGCTCACCACGGCGTGCTCTTCCTCGACGAACTCCCCGAGTTCAAACGCTCCGCGCTCGAGGTGCTCCGCCAGCCGCTGGAGGACCACCAGGTCTCGATCTCCCGCAGCGCGGGCAAGGTCACCCTGCCCGCCAACTTCATGCTCGTGGCCGCCATGAACCCCTGCCCCTGCGGCTACCTCGGCGACCCGAAGCGCGAATGCCGCTGCTCCCCGCTCCAGGTCCAGCGCTACCGCTCGCGGGTGAGCGGGCCCTTGCTCGACCGCATCGACCTCCACGTCGAGGCGCCCTCGCTCTCGGTGACGGAGCTGCGTTCCGAACGCCTGGGCGAGAGCTCCGCCGCGATCCGCCGCCGCGTGCAGGCCGCCCGCCTCGTGCAACAACAGCGTTTCGCCGGCACCCGCACCCACAGCAACGCCCGCATGTCCCCCACGCAGATCCGCCGCCATTGCGCCCACAACACCATGCTCGGCGATCTCCTCGAGCAGGCCATGCACCAGCTCTCTCTCTCCGCCCGCGCATACGACCGCATCCTCAAGGTCTCGCGCACCATCGCCGACCTCGCCGGCGCCGAGCACATCGAGGCCCCGCACCTCCTCGAGGCCATCCAGTACCGCACGCTCGACCGCACCACGCTGGTCTAGACATTGCCCTCCGGCCTGGCCGTCGCCTCCGGCCCCTATGACAGCGCGGAGGCGAACGTACTCCCGACAAAACCGCTGACGGCCCCCGGGCCACCGCTTCTGGATCCGCGCGCTCGGCGAACTGGCCGACGAACATCGCCTCAGGCCAGCCCCCGGCGCGCACTCCCGCAAATCCGCATTGACCCCTTCCCCGCCCCGTCGAAGTTAAACTCGCCCCTGAGCTTCACTGCCGCTTCCGACGCGCAATTCTATCTCTCCGCCGACGAATTCTTCGCCGCCAACCGGCCCATGGCCCTGACGTACGACGACGTCTCCCTGGCCACGCTCTTCTCGGAAATCCTCCCGAAGGACACCGACCTCTCCACCTCCCTCTCCGACTCCCTCCGCCTCCAGGTTCCGGTCGTCTCCGCCGACATGGACACCGTCACCGAATCGCGCATGGCCATCGCCATGGCGCTCAACGGCGGCATCGGCCTCATCCACTACAACATGGCGCCGAAGGATCAGGTGAAGGAGGTCGCCCGCGTGAAGCGCCACGTCCACGGCATGATCCAGGACCCGATCACCGTCCAGCCCACGCAGTACATCGCCGACGTCCTCTCGCTCGTGGAGCAGAAGCATTTCGACTTCCGCGCCTTCCCCGTGGTGGACGAGACCGGCCGCCTCGCCGGCCTGCTCGGCGGCAACGTCGTCAAGGACCGCTACCGCGCCAAATCCGTCGCCGAGTCGATGACGCCGCGCGAGAAGCTTTTCACCATCAACGTCCGCGACCTCGGCAACGATCCGATCCGCGCCGCCGACCGCTTCTTCAACGAACACGTGGGCGTGAACAAGATGCTCGTCGTCGACGACGCCGGCAAGCTCCGCGGCCTCCTCACCAGCTCCGATGTCGAGCGCATCCTCTCCGAGGCCAAGACCCTCCGGAAGCCCGCCCGCGACACCGATTTCCGCCTCGTCTGCGGCGCCGCCGTCTCCCCCGTCCGCAAGCCCGACGGCACCCTCGACCGCGACAAGATCGTCAACCACCTCTCCGCCCTCGTGGCCGAGCACGTCGACTGCGTCGCCGTCTCCACCGCTCATGGCCACACCAAGGGCGTCGGCGAGACCGTGCGGCTCATCCGCCAGGCCTTCCCCACGCTCACCATCATCGCCGGCAACGTCACCAGCGGGTCCGGTGTCGAGTACCTCGCCGAATGCGGCGCCAACTCGATCAAGGTCGGCCAGGGCCCCGGCTCCATCTGCTCCACCCGCATCGTCGCCGGTGTCGGCATCCCGCAGCTCACCGCCCTCTACGTCTGCAGCAAGGCCGCCGCCGCCAAGGGCGTGCGCCTCATCGCCGACGGCGGCATCGTGAAGTCCGGCGACATCGTGAAGGCGCTCACCATCTCCGACGCGGTGATGTGCGGCGGCCTCCTCGCCGGCTGCCGCGAGGCGCCGGGCGAAATCGTCGAGATCGACGGAAAGCTCTACAAGCAGTACCGCGGAATGGGCACCATCGCCGCGATGAAGGCCGGCTCCGCCGCCCGCTACGGCCACGACAAGAACGACAACACCCGCAAGGTGGCCGCCGAAGGCATCGAGGCGCTCAAGGAAGTCTCCGGCTCGATCGACGACGTCCTTGGGCAGCTCATCGGCGGCGTGCAGAGCGGCCTGGGCTACCTCGGCGCCCCGAATCTGGCGGCGCTGCGCAAGCGGGCCCGCTACATCCGCGTCAGCCCTGCCGGCCAACGCGAGGCGGCCCCGCACGACGTCATCGAGATCAAGACCCACAAGTCGCACGGCTGAGGTCCGCGGCTCCGGGGCGAATCCACTACCGCGCCGGGAACCGTCTCCGTGCGGTCTCCCGCGTTTGGTGACGGGCCGCGGGCGAAGCCCGCGGCATCATGCCCTGAGTGTGGAGCCAAGGCGGCAAGCCAAGGCCACCGTCCTGCCGGAGTCTGTTCACGCGGCAGACACCACGGTGCGCGCATGGCGATCTCCCGTTCCAGCGGGAGGAGCCGCTCCGTGGAGAGGGAGGCACGGCGGCGGTTTGTCACGATCCTCTCAAAAAGCGCCTGGTGGAAAAAACCTATCGCCTCCTAGTGGGTAATATCCACGCTTGCGGCCCCTGCACGTCAGGCCGGTCCCTCCCTGCAAACCCCACTCGGTTCCGCCATGTACGCCTCCGCCACCCTTCCCGGCGCCGCTGCGCCGTCGACCGCCGTCGACACCCTGCTGCGCCCGGCCGACTTGGAAGCCTATGCCCGCGAGATGCCCATCGCCACCGCGGTGCTGCCACGGCTCCAGTCGCTGCTGCAGGCGGAGGAGACCAGCATCAGCGACATTGTCGACCTGGTGATGCTCGACCCGGGGTTGGCCATCCGCGTGATCCAGTCAGCCTCGAGTCCACGCTTTGGATGCGGTCTTCCGGCCGGCAACCTCTCCGAGGCCCTGCTCCGCCTCGGCGCCGAGGAGGTCTACCGCGTGACCGCCGCCTACGCGCTCAGCCGTTTTCTCAACCGCCCCCTGCGCGCCTACAGCCTCGGGCCGACCGAGTACTGGCGCCGCTCGATCGCCTGCGCCCTCACCATGGTCGACCTCGCGCCGGCCAGCGGGCTCGACGAGCGCACCGCCTACACCGTCGGACTGCTGCACGCCATGGGCATGGTCTTCATCGATCGCCACCTGCGCTGCGTGGGGGCGCCCCATCTGCGCTTCGGGCCGATGCCGCCGGACCAGCTGCCGCGCGCCGAGGTGATGCTCACCGGCATGCACCACGCCCGCGCCGCCGCCTTCGTGCTGCGGGCCTGGGGTTTCGGCGAGGAGATCGCGGAACCGATCGAGCATCAGCTCCGCCCCGGCGGTTCGCTTCGCCACCGCGCGATGACCTCCCTGCTCGCCGAGGCGAGGACCGTGGCGGGCGAACTGGCGGGCAAGCTGCCCGCCCCTGGACAGGATTCGCCGGTCCCGCTCGGCCCGTTGGTGGGCGACGAGTGGCGCGTTTCGCTCGCCGAACAGGTGCTTCTGCTCGAGGGCACCCAAAGCTGAGCCGCGCCGGCCCGGACACGCAAGCGCCCCGTCGCAGACCGGTCAAGACACGCGCACCGGACCGCCGAGCGCCTCGTGCTCGGGGAAACAGATCCGCCCCACGGCCTCGTTGAAGTCGGCCGCACCGCGCAGGATCTCGATCTCCAGCCGCAGGTAGTAGAGCGGCAGCGGGAACTTCATGTCCGCCGGGATGCGCACGGCGTCCTTCTCCGTCGTCACCACATAGTCGAGGCCGGCGTTCACGGCCTCCTCGAAGATCAGGTCGAGGTCGTCGGCGGTGAACCGGTAGTGGTCGACGTACCGTTTGGTGTAGAGGAGGTTCGCGCCGAACTTGCGCAGGAAGGCCTCGAAGCTGTCCGGGGTCGCGATGCCGCTGAAGGCGCCGACGCGCCGCCCTTTCAGGTACGCGAGCTCATGCCGCTCGCCGCCGTCGTTGACGCGCTGGAGATATTTCGGGACATGCGCGCACTCGATGATCTCGGCGTCGGGGTTGTGCTGCCGGATCGTCTCCTCGAGCTCGAGGTCGCGCTGTCCGTCGGACTTGGTGACGAAGATGTACGAGGCGCGGTGCAGGTGCTTGATCGGCTCGCGCAGGAGACCGCGGGGCAGCAGTTCGCCATTGCCGAAGGGGTTGGTCTTGTCGACGAGCAGGAGGTTGAGCCGGCCCTTGAGCGGCAGGTACTGGAAGCCGTCGTCGAGCACGAGCGTGTCGCACCCGAAGCGCTTGATCGCGTACGCCCCGGCCTTCACCCGGTTCTTGTCGACGAGCACCACCACGCCGGGGAGGTTGCGCGCGAGCATGTAGGGCTCGTCGCCGGCGATCTCGGAGTCGAGCAGCACGGTGGTGCCGTCGCTCACGATCTTCGGCGGCGGCTCGGCGCCCTTCGTGAGCCAGTTCCAGGCGCGCCGCCACAGCGGCACCGAGCGGCTGCGGTAGCCGCGGCTGAGGATCGCCACCCGGCGACCGCGCTCGGTGAGCGAGCGGGCGAACTTCTCCACCACCGGGGTCTTGCCGGTCCCGCCCACCGTCAGGTTGCCGACCACGACCACGAGGCAACCGAGCGGCTGGTCCCGCAGGATGCGTTGCCGGTACAACCACAACCGCATCTGCACGAGACTGCTGAAGACCTGCGAGAGACACCACAGGAACAGGGCGTAGGCGTCGGCCAGACGCTCATCGCGCCGCCCGAAAATCACGTCGACCGTGTATTGTTCGAGCGCGTGGAGCTTGTGCTTGAGCCAGCGGGTCATCGTGAGGGATCCAGTGGGATGGCGCCACTCTGGGAACAACCGGCGCGTTTTCCAAGCCGGGAGGCGCCCCGTCCTGCAAGGTTTCCCGCCCGGGCGGAGGCCGAGGGCCCGCAACGGACCAACGGCATCCCGCCGTCGCCAAGCGTCGGCCCGCGGCTCAATCGACCAGCCGGCGCAGGACCTTCAGGCCCAGCACGGCCTGGCGTCCGTCGCGCCCGAGCAGGGCGGAGGGAAAGAGCCGCAGCGGCAGCGCCGCCCACCACAGGACACGGAAATTGCGGCGGAGAGAGCGATGCAGTTCCGGCGCGGGGTTCGCGGCCCGATAGGCCTCCGCCACCGACCGCAGATCGTCGAACGGGTGCCGCTCGCCCAGCGACGCCGCGTACGACATCACGAAAAGCATCAGGTCCCGGACCTGCGCCGTGAGCAACGGCATCACCCGCGTGGGCTCCTCCTCGAGATCGATGAACGACACCTGCCGGCCGTCGTAGACGATGTCCTTGAGAAACGGCCGGCCGTGGCAGAAACCGAGGCGATGAAACTGCCCGAGCGCCCGGGCGGCCAAGGTCACCGCCTCCAACCTCCGCGCCGGATCGCGCTCGTCACGCAGCCAACTGCGCAGCGGCAGGCCGGCATCGGCCGTCAGGATGTAGGCATCGGTCGCCTCGAGCAGCTCCGGCACCGCCAGACCCGCCTGGCGCCAGCGCCGCAACCGATCAGCCTCCTCCCGCACCGAAGCTTCGTCGCCCGGGGTCGCGGTCGAGCGCAGCAAGGGCCAGGGCACCAGCGCGGTCAGGCCGCGGACCACCGGACGCCACGGATTCTTCGCCTCCGGCTCGGCACGCTTCACCCAGCCGCGCGCAACCCGTTCCACCCGGGGCGGACAAACCGGCCCCGAGGCCGAGGCGGATTTGGATGCACCCGGTTGCATGGCGAGAATTGCCGAGCGTTTCACGCCAGGCGCAGCCCCAGCAAATATTTTCCGCGTCCGGAGCGTTGCCGCCTCTCCCGCTTTCCTCCCGCCACGGTTTCTGCCACAGTCCCGCCCCATGCCCAATCTGGTCTTCTTCCACGGTCCGTTCGAGGTCGGGGTCTTTTCCGGCGAGACCTATCCGCGCGAACCCGGCACCTACGCCTACTCCCCCATCGAGGGCGACGGCCACGAGGAGGTCCAGCTCGCCCGCCGGGTGGGAGGAGAACCGCGGTGCCATTTCGACGCCGACGGGCAGCGCATCACGTTCAGCATCCGCTCGAGTCCCCGCTACGGTCTGATCGAGCTGACCGACTTCGAAACCGGGCCGATCCCGCCCGCCTGAGGCATCCGCGCAAGGCCAAACACCTCGTCCCGCATGCAGGTCGCCCTCGTTGCCCGCGATTGTTGCGCCTGGCCGGTCCTCACCCGCTGGCCGGACGGCACGCTCGGCCTCATCCACTTCAACCGTCCCAGTCACGGTCTCGTCGAAGGCGATCTCGCGGCGTTGGTCAGCCGCGACGAGGGACGCACTTGGACCGGAGCGGGCCTCGCCGCCCCCCGCGATCCGGAAACCAACCGCATGCACATCGCGGCCGGCGTCGATCAGGCCGGCCGCTGGATCGCGCTCTCGACCGGCTTCCGCTTTGCCGGCACCCAATGGGCCGGAGTCGAACCATTGTGGTGCTCGACGGCGGAGCGGCCCGGCGCGGAATGGGCAATCTGTCGGAACCCGACCGTCGCCATCACCGGGCCCTTCGTGATTCCGCACGGTCGGATCGCCGCCCTGCCCGACGGACGCCTCGCCGCCACCTTCTACCGGGCCGAGGGTCGCGACGCCCCCAGCCACGCCTGGCTCGCGTTCAGCCGCGACGCAGGCCGCACCTGGGCCGACGCTGTCGAGATCGGAGATGGCGACGCCAACGAGGTCGTCCTCCTGCCCCGCGCCTCCGGCGACTGGCTCGCCATCGCCCGCACCCAGCGTGACCACCACCTCGTGCTCTGGCGGTCCTCCGACGCCGGCGCCCACTGGCACAGCCCGACCGATCTCACGCCACGGCTCCAGCATCCCGGCGATCTCACCGAACTCGGCGGCAATCGGATCCTCCTCACCTATGGCATCCGCACGCGGGGCGAAACCGGCATCGGCGCCCGCGTCAGCCGCGACGGCGGCGCAACGTGGGACGAGCCGATTGTGCTGTACCAGTTCGGCGGTGGCGCGCGCGACTGCGGCTATCCTTCGACCGTGCGCTGCAGCGACGGCACCCTGCTCACCGCTTGCTACAGCGACAGCTCCCCGCTGCACGACGGCTACCACCTGCTCACCCTCCGCTGGTCGCTCTAGAGCGGCTCTCGACGCAGCCCCCCAAGCGGAACACTCCGCCGTTGCCGGCGCCACCAGCGGCGCCATCTTCCGCGGGCATCATCGTGAACGCCCTCCGCTCCGCCCGCTTCTACGCCATCCTCGACACCGGCTACGTCCCACGCGACCGCTGGACCGCGGTCTGCCGCAGCCTCCTGCTCGGCGGCGCCGACATCGTCCAGCTCCGCGCCAAACACGAGACCCCGGCGCAGCGCCGCGCACTTCTCGAGGAGATCATGCCGCTGTTCGCCGCGGGCGCCGTCGTCGCCACGCCGCCGCCGCTCATCGTCAACGATGACATCGATCTCGCGCTCGCGTATCCGGGGCTCGGACTCCATGTCGGCCAGGACGACCTCCCGCCCCGTCGGGCGCGCGAACAGCTCGGACCGGACCGGCTGCTCGGTCTCTCGACCCACTCGCCCGCGCAGGCGCAGGCCGCGCAGGCCCTGCCCCGG
Organism: Verrucomicrobiota bacterium; assembly: GCA_023447015.1. Classification (GTDB taxonomy): domain Bacteria; phylum Verrucomicrobiota; class Verrucomicrobiia; order Opitutales; family Opitutaceae; genus CAJCBL01. The sequence continues at coordinate 3,371 of JAEXPG010000442.1, read as the reverse complement.
GGCGTGCTCGACTACTTCGCCGTCGGCCCCGTGTTCGCCACGCCGACCAAGCCCGACTACACGCCGGTCGGACTCGAGCTCGTCCGCCACGTCGCCGGCACCCGGCCAAGCCTGCCGTGGTTCTGCATCGGTGGGATCAAGCGGAACAATCTCCCGGAAGTCCTCGCCGCCGGCGCGTCGCGAGTCGTGGTCGTCTCCGAGGTGCTCGTGGCCCCCGATCCGGCGGCGGTCATCCGCGAGTTCCGCGCAGCGTTGAGATAGCCGAGGCGGAGGCGAGTCCGTCCCCGCCGTTTCAGTTGCGCGAGGCGGCGAGCCGCTCCGGCCGCTCGTCGATCGCGGCGCGGACACGTCCGAGGAGTTCACGCGGCGTGAACGGCTTGCGCAGCACCTGCGTCTCCTCGATCAGCCCGTCCTGCAGGTGGTGGTAGCTATAGCCGGTGGCGAAGAGCACGGGCAGGGACGGATCGCGCCGCCGCAGCTCGTCGTGCGTGAGCCGGCCGTTGCGGTGCGGCATCACGACATCGAGGATCGCCAGCGCGATCGGACCGTCGTGCGCCTGATGCACCGCGAGCGCCTCGTCGCCGTGGCGCGCGGTCAGCACCCGGTAGTTGGCCTGGGCGAGCACGCGGTTCGCAATCTTGAGAACCTGCTCGTCGTCCTCGGCGATGAGGATCGTCTCCCCTCGCCCGTGGAAGGTGGCCAGATCGGGAGCCGCCTCCGGCGTTTCCGCCGCCGAGGGGATCGGGGCCGCGGGAAGATAGAAGCGGAACGTCGTTCCAAGACCGACCTCCGAGTACAGATTGATGAAGCCGCCGTGTTGCCGGACGATCGCGTAGACCGTCGCCAACCCGAGGCCGGTGCCGCGACCGACTTCCTTGGTCGAGAAGAACGGTTCGAAGATCCGGTGCTGGATCTCCTTCGGGATGCCGCAGCCGTCGTCCGTGACCGCCACGACCACATGCCGGCCCGGGCGCGCCTCGGAATGGAGCCGGCAGTACTCCTCGTCGAGGTCCATCGTCTCCATCTCGATCGTGATCCGCCCGCCGTCGGGCATGGCATCGCGCGCGTTGACGCAAAGGTTGAGCAGCACCTGTTCGATTCGCACCGGATCGGCCAGAACCGGCAGCGGGCCGGGGGCGGGCGGCAGTTCCAGCGCGATATCCTCGCCGATCAGCCGGCGCAGCATGCGGGCCGTGTCTGCCACCAGGGCACCGATCTCCACCGGGCGGAGACGCAGCTCCTCGCGGCGACTGAAGGCCAGCAACTGTTGCACGAGGTTCACCGCCCGATCGCTGGCGCGCGAGATCTCCTCGAGCGAGCCGTGCACGGGATGCCCGGGCGCGGCATCCATGCCCGCCATGGCGACATTGCCGGTGATGACCTGCAGGATGTTGTTGAAATCGTGCGCGATCCCCCCGGCCAGGCGGCCCACGGCCTCCATCTTGCGGGACTGGACCAACTGGTCCTCCAGCTCGAGCTCGTGGGAGATGTCGCGCTTCACCGCGACATAGTGGGAAATCGCCCCGCGCTCGTCCCTCAGGGGCGTGATGCAGGTGTTCTCCGTGTAGATCCGGCCGTCCTTCCGACGATTCTGCAGCCGGCCGCGCCAGGCGCGCCCGGAGGCGATCGTCGCCCACAACTCCTGATAGAACGCGGTGTCGTGCCTCCCGCTCTTGAGGATGCGCGGGTTTTGGCCGTGCACCTCGTGGCGCGAGTAGCCGGTGATCTGTTCGAAGGCGCGATTGACGTAGACGATGCGGCCGCCGGCGTCGGTGATCGCGACCGCCTCGCCCGCATGGTTGAGCGCCGTCGCCAACAGACGGTTTTCCCGTTCCACGAGCCGGTAGTCGGATAGGTCGCGCACGATGGCGAGGAAGATGCGTCGGGGCCCGTGCAGCGTGCTGCTCAGGGAAACCTCGGCGTCGAAGAGCCGTCCGTCCTTGCGGCGATGCATCCACCGGAAGTGCTGCGGCGCAGCGATCGCCGCCTCGAACAACCGCCGCCCCTCGTCGCTCGAACGGGCCCCGTTGGACTGGCACTCCGGGCTCATCTCCAGCAGCGGCAGCTGCCGGAGTTCCTCTTCGCTGTAGCCAAAGGCCACATGCGCCTGCGCGTTGCTGGCGATGCACCGTCCCTCCTCGATCAGCAGCGTCGCATCGCCTGCCATGTCGAACATCATCCGGAAGTGTCCCTCGGCCAGGCGGAGCTCCTCGGAGGTCCGGTGCAGGCCGTCGCCCATCCGGCGCCAGAAGACGACGGCGACTCCGGCAAATCCGAACAACGCCAGCGCGCTCGCCCAGGCGGCCGCGGAAACCGTGTGTTCCGCCGGCGCGCCGGCCAACCAGCCGCCGGAATGCCCGACAGCCGCGACCCCGAGCCCGCCGGCCACCAGAGCGACACCTCCGATTCGCACCCAGCGCTGCGCGGCGGCAGCTCCGACCAGCACCGCCAGAAACGAGAGCAGCAAGCCGTTGCCCATGAGCCCCCAGCGCAGGGACTCCGCCACCGCCGCAAACGCAAAGCACAAGCTATAGACCGCCAATCGCGATCCCGCGCCGATTCGCCAGCGCAGCAAGGAGGTCAGCAGGCCCAGGCTGAGCAGAATCAGGTGGACGATCCCCACCCAGTAGCTGCCGGAACGCGCGTTGAGCGGAAGAGCGCAAACGATCGCCAGAAGCCCGAACGGACAGAATATGAGCAGCAGGCGATCGAAGAGCTCGACCGATTCCCGTTCCCGAAGCCCGGATTGGACGGCAGCGTGCATCAGCGTGTCGACTTCGCTGCGCGCAGGCGCGCCGCCGCAAGGAGATGGGAGTGGGGGGCCATCGGTTATGTGCACAGGGGACGGAGCGCCACCGGCGCCCGGTCCCGGGCGACAACCATCACGACCGGGGGCGGTGCACCCGAATGCCGGATGCAGGCAGAACCCGCCGCGAAGAAAGCGGCGGGTCCGTTCGCGAGACTGCGGAGTGCGGGGAGGCGGTTGTCATGCAGGGAGATCGAATTCGTTTACGATCTTATCACACACTCGGCCCCGCCCCGGGGTTCTTTAGCACGAGATACCGGGTTTTCACCCCAGAGCATCAGGCGTGGATTTCCCTTCCAGCGACCTGCCCAAGTTGAGGCCTTTCCATGATGGATGCGGAAAACTCATCCCAGTCGCGATGGGCCCGCGAACCGATTCACGACACTCGCCGCAACGGCGAGAGCCGAGCGCCGCGCGTCGCCCCCCGGCCTACCAGCGACGGCAGGCGCGCGCCACCCGCAGGGCCAGCACGCTCGCGAGCACGCCGGCGACATGCAGCCAGAGCACGAAGCGGGGCACTTCGGCGTGAAAAGCGTTGGTATGACGTGCGTGCATCATGTGGGGT
>JAEXPG010000441.1 GCA_023447015.1 Verrucomicrobiota bacterium | reverse complement strand
CGTCGTCTGCGGGCTCGGGCTCGTGCCGCTCGTGCTCGCCGCCTACGGCCGCGGCTGCACCGTGAAGCCCCGCGTGCGCGACGGCGCCCGCGTCCCCGCCGGCACCGTCGTCGCCACGCTCTCCGGCCCCTCGCGGGTGCTGCTCCCGGCCGAGCGCCCCCTGCTCAACTTCCTCCAGCGCCTCTCCGGCATCGCGACGACAACCCGCCGCCATGTCGACGCCCTCGGCGCCAGCCCGACCCGGCTTCTCGATACGCGGAAGACCACCCCCGGCTGGCGCATGCTCGAGAAATACGCGGTGGCGAGCGGCGGATCCTGCAACCACCGCCTCGGCCTCTTCGACCGCGTGATGCTCAAGGACAACCACCTCGCCGCCGCCGGCGCCACCGCGGGCGAACGCCTCGCCGCCGCCGTCCGCCGGGCCCGCGCCGCCGCGCCGGACCTGCCGATCGAGGTCGAGGTCGCCTCCCTCGCCCAGATCCCGCCGGTGCTCGAGGCGGGCGCGGACATCATCCTCCTCGACAACTTCACCGTGCCGCAGCTGCGCGCGGCCGTTGCGCTGATCGCCGGCCGCGCCTTCACCGAGGCCAGCGGCGGCGTGAGCCTGCGCACCCTCCCCGACCTCGCCAACCTCGGCCTCGACTTCATCTCCACCGGCGCCCTCGTCCACCACGCCGTCTGGATCGACATCGGCCTCGACTGGCGCGAGTAGGCCCCGCGCCCCGGCCGTCGCCCCATCGTCCCCGACCAACCGCCCCAATGGTCCACCCCGTCCGCCCCGCCGCCGAGGTCGAAGCCGAGCTGCTGCGCGCGTTTCTCGCGGCCGGCGACGGCTGCGTATCCGGGGCGGTCCTGGCGAAGGCCGTCGGCCTGAGCCGGGTCGCGGTCTGGGGTCACCTCCATCGGCTCGAGGAAGAAGGCTTCGCCTTCGAGGCCCTCCACAGCCGCGGCTACCGCCTGACCAGCCGGCCGGCCGCCCTCAGCGCCCCGTTGCTGCGCGCCCTGCTGCCCGTCGGTGCGCCGCCGCTGGTGTACCTGCGGAGTGTTGACAGCACCAACGAGGAGGCCGGCCGCCAGCTCGCCGCCGGCCGCCCGGCGCCCTTCATCATCCTCGCCGCCGAGCAGACGCGGGGCCGGGGGCGTTTCGGCCGCGTGTGGCACAGCCCGCCGGGCGTCGGCAACCTCTACCTCTCGTTCGCCTTCCGCCCCGAATTGCCGCCGGAGCGCCTGCACCGTTTCACGCTCTGGATGGGCCTCAACCTCTGCGATCTCCTCGCCGCCGAGACCGGCGCCGCTCCGCAGCTGAAGTGGCCCAACGATCTCCACTTCGCGGAGCGCAAGGTCGGCGGCATGCTCACCGAGGCACGCGTCGACGCCGACTCCACCCGCGAGCTGGTCTTCGGCCTCGGCCTCAACATCGCCACGCCGGACTCCGTCTGGCCGCCCGAGATCGCCGCGCGCGCCACGACCCTCGCCCGCGAAGCCGGCCGCCCGCTCGATCTCAACGCCATCGCCGCGGCGGTCGTCGCCCGCGTGCTCGCCGCCGCCGAGCGGTTCGCCGCCCCCGCGATGCCCGAAGAGCTGGCCCGCCTCTGGCACCGCCACGATCTGCTCGCCGGCCGGCGGATCACCGTAGTGCGAGGAAAAGAGAAGCACACGGGCACGGCCGCAGGGATCGATGAGGAGGGTGCCCTGCTCCTCCGCACCACCGCCGGCCGCACCCTGCACTTCCGCGCCGGCGAAGTCACCTTGGCCAAGGAGTAGGCCGTTTTTTGCCACGGTAATGCACCGTTCCGGGCGCCGCTCGGCGTGCACGAGCGAAGCCGCTTCCCGCGCCCCGCCGTGACGCCGCCGCAGCCCCTTGACTCGTCCGCGCCGACGACGCAGCCTGCCGCCCGTTCATCAGACCTCTCCCAGCCAAAAACCAAGACCTACCATGTCCGAGAACATCGCCCAACTCACCACCGCCAATTTCCAGGAAACCATCACCAAGTCGGCCACTCCTGTCCTCGGCGACTTCTGGGCCCCGTGGTGCGGCCCATGCAAGGCCATCGCCCCCATCCTCGAGGAGCTCGCGAAGGACCTGGCCGGCAAGCTGACCATCGCGAAGGTGAACGTCGATGAGGCCGGCGAGGTCGCCGCGCAGTTCGGCATCCGCGCCATCCCGACGATGATCCTCTTCAAGGGCGGCCAGGTGGTCGACACCTACGTGGGGCTGGTCGACAAGGCCACCCTGCGCGCCAAGGTCGCGGTGAAGCTCTGATCGTCGATCCAGACTCCCCTCTTTCCGCCGGCCCCGTTGCGGGCCGGCTTTTTTGCGCCCGGTGGCGGCGCCGCGGGACAAACCAACCTTCGGGGTCCAACGGCAACCCGCCGCGCGAGCGGCGACGTCAAAGGGTCCGCGCTACGCCGCGGCGAGGAACTGCGGTTCAGCCTGCGCCTGGGCGGCCGCCGCATACGCCGCCTGGACCTCTGCCCCCGGGATTCGTCCCGCCCGGACTTGGCGTTCTTCCGGCCGGCCGAACGGAGTCTCGCCTTCCCGGCTTTGTCCGGCCTCGCGCCCTTCGGCTGCTTCGGTCCGGCCGGCCTGCGGCTCGTTGTCCGCCTGCGGCTGCGCAGCTTGCGCCTGGCTCAGCTCCGCCCGCGCGGCCTGCTCCTGCTGCGTCGCCGCCGCGGCCACCGCGCGATCCGCCGCCGAGGGATCCGACGGCGCCATCGCCGCTGCGCGCACCGTCGCCATCTTCTGGATTGTCGCCTGTGGGTTGCCCGGCACCGGCGACACGTCGATGGCGACCTCGCCGCCGATCGCATACTGCTTTCCGTCGGGGCCGGTCTGGTAGGTGTAGCTGGCTGCGCTGCGCACGTACGTGCCGCCGACCATGATGTGCGCCGCCTCGTGGGCGCGCACCGCGGCGTCGACGGACTTCAGCCGCGCGAGTTCCGCGGCGACCTTCGGGTCGTTCGTCGCCGCTTCGCCCCCGGCCGCGGCCGCCATCTTCTGCGCAGCTGCCTTGTAGGCGGTGACCCGCGCATCCTCCGGCGCCGGTGCCCCGGTCTGGACCGCCTGTTTCTCCGCTCCCTCCGCTGCGCCGCGCCGGGGTGCCGCCTCGCGCGCGGTCGAGGCGTCCGGCCTCGTTGCGGTGCTCCGCCCGACCGGACTCGCGATGGAGTTCGGGGCCGATTCACCGCCGAACAACGGCAGGCTTTCGCCGAGGGAAAGCATCGCGGGAAGCTAGGCCGACGTTTTCGCACGCGCAAACGCGGCCAAAGCGTCCGGGTGATTCACCCTAGACACCGGGCCCCTCGCGTCAGCCCAGCGCCGTCACCGACCCGAAACCGACCGGCTCGGAGAACAGCTCCGGTAGCGGCCGGCGCTCGCCGAGGCTGCGCCAGGCGCGGATCACACCGGCATGCGTGACCAGCAGCAGCCGCTCGGGACGGGCGGCGAGCACCTCCGCGCGCAGCACCTCGATCCGCGCCAGCAGATCCTCCGCCGACTCCCCGCCGGGAGGGCGCGTCCCCCACGGGTCGGCCATCCAGGCCGAGTGCACCGGGCCGGAGATTTCGTCCCACCGCCGCCCTTCCCAGTCGCCCATGGAGAGCTCGGCCAGCCGCGGATCGATCCGCACCGTCGCATCGGTCAGCCGCTCCGCGAGACGCCGGCAGCGTTCCGCCGGACTCGACCACACTTGTAGCGGCGCCCACGGAAGCCGCTCGCGCACCGCCGCCGCCTCCGCCTCGAAACTCGGCGCCAGTGCGACATCGATCCGCCCGTAGCAAAGCCCCGGCGGAATCTCCACGCGCGTATGCCGGACGAGGAAACCCTTCATGGCCCCACCCCAAGAAGCACAAGATAGAGCGTCAGCTCGCCGAGCTGCTGCGCCGCCCCGAGGCAGTCTCCGGTGTAGCCGCCGAGGCGCCGCCGGAACCAGCGGGCCAGCACCACGCGCAGCACGACCACTGCCGCGACTCCCCACCAGGCCCGCGGGGGCAACAACGCCAGCGGAAGCAGCGACGTGACGACCACGAACGCCAGGCGCCAGCCGCCGAGCCGGACGACCAGCGCCCGCGCCTTCGACGGCCCCTCCGGCCGCACATAGTCGAGCGTGCTCATCAGCGTTGCCGCCATCCCCCGGCTGAGCGCCTGCGCCGCCACCAACACCGCCGGCACGCTCCCCGCCGGGAGCGCCGCCAGCGCCTGCCACTTCAGCCCGAGCAGCAGGACCAGCCCGAGCACCCCGAAGG
>JAEXPG010000427.1 GCA_023447015.1 Verrucomicrobiota bacterium | reverse complement strand
CAGAACCTCGAGAAACGCTTCGGCGCGTTCCGCGCGGTCGCCGGTATCTCGTTCTCGGTCACGCGCGGCGAGATCTTCGGCTTCCTCGGCCCCAACGGCGCGGGCAAGTCCACCACCATCCGCATGCTCTGCGGCCTGCTCACACCCAGCGGCGGCACCGGGCGCGTGGCCGGCTTCGACATCCGCACCGAGACCGAGCGCATCAAGGAGCGCATCGGCTACATGAGCCAGAAGTTCTCCCTCTACGACGAGCTCACGGTCGAGGAGAACATCGATTTCTACAGCGGCATCTACCGGCTGCCCGCCGCCAAGAAGGCCGCGCGCAAGGCCTGGGTGCTGGAGATGGCCGGCCTCACCGCGCACCGCCGCTCCCGCACCAGCACGCTCTCCGGCGGCTGGAAACAGCGCCTCGCCCTCGGTTGCGCCGTCCTCCACGAGCCACCCATCCTCTTCCTCGACGAGCCCACCTCCGGGGTCGACCCCAACAGCCGCCGCCAGTTCTGGGATCTCATCTACACCCTCGCCGGCCAGGGGGTCACCGTGTTCGTGACCACCCACTACATGGAGGAGTCCGAGTACTGCGACCGCCTCGGCATCGTCTACCGCGGCGAGCTCATCGCCCTCGGCCGCCCGCGCGACCTCAAGACCCAGCACATGACCGACGCCGTGCTCGAGATCGACTGCGAGCGCCCCAACGACGCCATGGCCGTGCTCGCGCGCGTGCCGGCCGTGAAGGAGACCGCGCTCTTCGGCAAGGGCCTGCACGCCGTCGCCGCCGCGGCCGAGCCGGCCATCGTCGCCATCCGCGCCGCGCTCGCCGCCGAGCGCATCGCCGTCGCCCGCGTCGAGCGCATCGTGCCGACCTTGGAGGACGTCTTCGTCTCCCTGATCGAGGCTCGCGACCGCGCCGCCGGCGCCCAACAGGAGTTCCGCCGATGAACCTCCGCCGCCTCCGGGCCGTCGCCCGCAAGGAAGCCATCCACATCCGTCGCGACCCGCGGAGCCTCTTCCTCGCGGTGGGCATCCCGCTGCTCATGCTCCTCGCCTTCGGCTACGCGCTCACGCTCGACGTCGACCGCGTGCCCTTCGTCGTCTGGGACCAGAGCGGCACGGCGCAAAGCCGCGAGTTCGTCGCCCGCTTCACCGGCACGCCGTATTTCAGCTTCCGCGGCTCCGTCGAGGCCTACCCGCAGCTCGAGCGCGCGATCGACAGCCGCGAGGCGATGCTGGCGCTGGTCATCCCGCCCGAGTTCGGCCGCCACCTCGACTCCGCCCGCGCCGCGCCGGTGCAGGCGATCGTCGACGGTTCCGACTCCAACACCGCGGGCATCGTGCTCGGCTACACCCAGGCCATCGCCCTCGCCTTCAACCGCCAACTGACTCTCGACCAGGTCCGGCGCCGCACCGGAACCGGACCGGGAGGCGGACTCGATCTGCGCACGCGGGTCTGGTTCAACCCCGACCTCGCCAGCCGCAACTTCATCGTCCCCGGCATCCTCGCGGTGATCATGGGCCTGATCTCCGCGCTGCTGACCTCGCTCACGATCGCCCGCGAATGGGAGTCCGGCACGATGGAGCAGCTCATCTCCACCCCGGTCCGCCCGGCGGAGCTCATCCTCGGCAAACTCGCGCCCTACCTCGGCATCGGGCTGGTGGACCTGGTCCTGGCGGTGTCGATGGCGGTGTTCCTTTTCGACGTGCCGTTGCGTGGCAGCGTGCCGCTGCTCTTCGGCGTGGGCACGGTGTTCATCATCGCCACGCTCGCGCAGGGCATCCTCATCAGCACGATCACGCGCCAGCAGTTGCTCGCCAGCCAGGTCGCGATGGTCGCCACGTTCCTGCCGGCGTTCCTGCTCTCCGGGTTCGCCTTCGCCATCGCCAACATGCCCGTCGTCGTGCGCGGCATCACCTACATCGTGCCGGCGCGCTACTTCGTCGCCCTGGTGAAGGGCATCTTCCTGCGCGGCGTCGGCCTCACCGTCCTGTGGGGCGACGCGCTCCTCCTGCTCGGCTTCGCCGCGCTCATGCTCGTCGTCGCCATCGCCCGCACCCGCAAGCTCCTCGCATGAAGACCACGCACCGCACGACCGCGCCGGCCGCCTGACCCGCCATGTGGGAACGCATCCTCACCCTCCTGCGCAAGGAGTTCCGCTCCGTCTTCCGAGACCCGCGCATGCGCCTGGTAATCTTCGGCGTCCCGATCCTCCAGACCCTGATCTTCGGCTATGCCGTCACCCTCGACGTCCGCCACGTCCCGCTCGTCGTGGTCGACCGCGACAACACCGTCGCCAGCCGCGAACTCGTCGCGCGCTTCACGGGCTCCGCCTGCTTCGACGCCCTCGCGCGCACCGACGACACCGAACAGGCCCGCGCCCTCGTCGACGCGGCGAAGGCCGCGGCCATCCTCGAGATCGACGCCGGTTACGAGCGGCGCCTGCACGGCGGCCAGGCCGCTCCGGTGCAGCTCATCGTCGACGGCTCCGACTCCAACACCGCCCGCTACGTCGTGAACTACGCGGGCGTGATCGCCGCCACGGCCGACACCGCCTTCGCCCTCGACCGCACGCTCCGCCTCGCCGGCCGCTCGGTCCCCCTCGGCACCGTCGACCTGCAGCCCCGCGCCTGGTTCAACTCCGACCTGGAGAGCCGCCACTTCTACGTGCCGGGAATCATCGCGCTGATGGTCATGCTCATCAGCCTCATGCTCACCAGCATGGCGATCGTGCGGGAGAAGGAGGTCGGCACGATCGAGCAGGTCATGGTCACGCCGATCCGCCCGGTGGAGTTCATCCTCGGCAAATGCGCCCCCTTCGCGGTGATCGGGTTCATCGACGTCGCCCTCGTCTCCGCCATCGCGCTGTTCTGGTTCCAGATCCCTTTCCGCGGCAGTTTCCCCCTGCTCCTGCTCGGGGTCGCGCTCTTCCTGCTCAGCACGCTGGGCATCGGCCTGTTCATCTCGACCGTCAGCCGCACGCAACAGCAGGCCATGATGACGACGTTCTTCTTCTTCTTCCCTGCGATGCTCTTCTCCGGGTTCATCTTCCCGATCGCGAACATGCCCGCCATCTTCCAGTGGCTCAGCCTCGCCAACCCGATCCGCTACATCCTCGTGATCATCCGCGGCGTCTTCCTGAAGGGGGTCGGTTTCGCGGTGCTCTGGCCGCAGTGCGCCGCCCTGTTCGTCCTCGGGGTGGTCGTGCTGGCCATCGCCGTCTCCCGCTTCCGCAAGACGCTGGCGTAAGACCGCCGGTCGCCCTGCCCGAGAAAACCGTCGCCCTCGGGGGCGTTACCTGAAAACCTCCCGCTTTCTCATGCCATTCAAAGCTCTCGGCCTCTCGCCGAACATCCTCCGTGGCGTCCAGGCCATGGGCTACACCGACCCGACTCCGATCCAGCTGCGCGCCATCCCGACCGTGCTCGCGGGCAAGGATCTCATCGGCTCGGCGCAGACCGGCACCGGCAAAACCGCCGCGTTCGCGCTGCCCATCCTCACCAAGCTCGGCCAGCACTCCCCGCGCGGCGCCCGCGTGCTCATCCTCGAGCCCACCCGCGAACTCGCCGCACAGGTCGAGACCTCCTTCCGCGATCTCGCCCGTTTCACCGACATCCGCCCCCTCGTCGTCCACGGCGGCGTGGGCTACGGCCACCAGCGCAGCGAACTGCGCGCCGGCGTCGACGTCATCGCCGCCACCCCGGGCCGCCTGCTCGATTTCCTCAAGGAGGGCCTCAAGCTCGACTCCATCGAGATCCTCGTGCTCGACGAGGTCGACCGCATGCTCGACATGGGCTTCCTGCCCGACGTGAAGCGGATCATCCTCGCCTGCCCCGATGCGCGGCAGACGCTCTTCTTCTCCGCCACCGTGCCGCCCGAGATCGCCGCCGTCGCCGCGTTCGCGCTGCGGGACCCGGTGCGCATCGAGGTCGGCGCCAACCGCGCCACCGCGCAGACCGTCTCCCACGCCATGTACCCGGTCGCGCAGGTGCAGAAGTTCGAGCTGCTGCTCGCCCTGCTCGAGCGCACCGACTTCGACAGCGTGCTCATCTTCTCCCGCACCAAGCACGGCGCCGACCGCATCGCCCGCCGGTTGAAGGCCGCCAACCACTCCGTGGCCGTCCTCCACGCCAACCGCTCGCAGAACCAACGCGTCGAGGCGCTCGAGGGCTTCAAGAGCGGCCGCTACGAGGTGATGGTCGCCACCGACATCGCCGCCCGCGGCATCGACGTCGCCGGCGTCTCGCACGTCATCAACTACGACGTGCCGAAGAACCCCGAGGACTACGTCCACCGCATCGGCCGCACCGGCCGCGCCCAGGCCGTGGGCGACGCCTTCACCTTGATGGCCCCCGAGGACGAGGGCGACGTGCGCGACATCGAGCGCTTCGTCGGCAAGCCGATCGAACGTCTCAAACTCGAGGGTTTCAACTACGCCCCGTACGAGGCGCGTCCGCCGCGGCCCGAGAACCAGGGCGCCGGCGGCAAGGGCCGCTTCGCCCGCGGCGGCCAGCACGGTCGCCAAGGTGGCGGCCGCCCCGGCGGTCAGCACCAGCACGGCCGCGGCCAGGGCGGTCACGGCGGCCAGGGTGGCGGCTTCGGGAAACCGCGGCATGGGCTGGACCAGGGGCCGCGCCCCGCGCAGCAGCAGCCCAAGGCGAAGAAGCAGCATTTCGGCACCGCCCGCCACGAAGGCGGCGGCGCCAACCAGCCGCCGCCGGCCCAGCAGGCGGCGAAACCCCAGAGCGGCGTCCGCGGATTCCTCTCGCGGCTGCGCGGGCGCTGAGCGCCTGCTCTTGGGAAGCCATCGGAACGGCGGACAAGCCGCCACTTCCGTCGCGCCGGGCCTCTGCCGCACCAGCGCCTTCCGACAACAAAACGGCCCTCTCGCGAGAGAGGGCCGTTTGCTTGTCTTGGCTGTAGTCTGGTCGGAAGACTGGTCGCTTAGCGGCCGAGCATGCCGCCGAGCTTCTTCTTCTTCGCGGGCTTCTCTTCCGCCGCCGGAGCGGTGGCGGTGTCGGAGCCCGAGTTGCTGGAGGACGAGTTGTCGGCGCTGGCGGCGGCGGCCTGACCCTCGGCGCTGTAGCCGGCCGGGACCTCGAAGAGCGCGGCATCCTGGGCGCCGGCCTTGAAGTTCTTCCAGTCGGTGGTGCTGCCGGAGGCGACCATGCGGACCGGGAGGTTGTCGCTGCTGAGGAACCAATTGGTCGTGGCGCCGCCGGCCGTCACCTTGTATTCGGTGCACGCGACACCGTTGACGGTGGAGGAACCGACCTTCTCGACCACGGGCTCCGGACCGGCCGGGGCGGCCGCGGGGGCCGGGGTGTCGGGCAACGCCATCTCGGTCACCATCTTCATCGCCGGCATCAGCGAATACATCTTCTTCTTGTCCTTGCGGGTGATGCTGATCATGTCCATCCCGCCGGCGTTCATCTCGGTGCGCATCTTGTCACCGTCGACGAACATCTTCGTCGCGGTCTTCGTGCCGCTGGCCGTCATCTCCATCTCGACGGAGTAGGCCTTCGGCCATTCGGCCATCGGCAGTTTGTTGGCGGCATAGACACCTTGGGCGGCCACGGCGGCGAGGCCGACGAACAGGAGCGATTTGAGCGATTTCATTCTCGGAGTTTTTGGGTTGTTGGAGTCGGCTGCGGCCAAGAGTGACTCACACCCATGACGCGCCGGTGAGGTCGACACTCCGGAATTCCCGTCCCGCAGACAACCACCGACAATCAAGCGGTCACCAGACCGGCTGGACGGGCTGAAACAACCGCGAACGGTGTTTTTGCACGACGAACCCGCTCCAGAAGCCGTTCAACGGCCGTATTCGTCGGCCACACGGTGGGCCTTGGTCGTCAGTTCACCCTGACACTCCGGGGCCCCACGCCGCAGGTCCCGGCAGATCTGGGGCCGCTTCTCGTAGATCTCGCAGAAGAACACCGGGAGCTGGCCGCGCTTGGTCGTGATCTGGAGCGCGATGCAGTGCCCCTCCTCCATCCGCATGTAGGCCCGCTGACCCACGAACCGCGCCACCCGCTCGGCGTCGTCGCCCAGGCGCGTCCAGTCGTCGCCGCTCACCCGGATGTAGGTGGCGGACTTCGAGAAACAGCAGACACCGCAGTTCAGGCAGTCGGCGGGGATCTCCATGGGCTCAGAGGGCTTCGATCCAGAGAGTTCGCGTGGCTTTCTTCGGGTCGACGAGCACAAACATCGGCTGACGGCTCACCAGCCGCTCCATGGCAAACCGCACCGCCCGCCCATCGGAGCGTCGCTCCACCCGCGGCTCAGCTCCCGGCACATCAACCCGCACCAGCGTGATGCGGTGGAGCGGACGCTTGTTCACCTGCACGCCGGTCGACTCCACGGCCGTCACCCGCAGCTCGGCGACCGTGCCATGGATCAACATTCGCGCCGCCCGCCGGCGCTCCAGCAGCGAGTAACCCGCCACGCCCAGCCCGACCGCCGGGAAGAACAATACCAGCAGACCGATCCAGCCGCCCTGGCTCAACCGCGCCCCATCGAGGCACGCCACGGTCGGGTCGCCGGCCACGTAGCGGACCGCCGCCACCGCGCCCTCCGGCCAGCGTTGCCCGGTCGTGTAGCAACGCCCGCGGATCTGCGCCCCGTCCGGCGTGGTGAAGAGGAAATCGTACCCGCGCACCCGTGTCTTGTTGATCGAGAAGTTGGTCGCCTCGACCCGTTCAATCCGCGCCTCCGCCGTGCGCACATCCGGCAACTTCAGCCGCACCTCGAACGGCAGTTGCCAGGGAAAGAACAGCGCCACGAAGACCATCCCGAACGCCGCGAAGCAGAGCCCGAAGCCGACCGTGAACAGCGAGGCCGCCTCGCCCTTCACCCGGGCCAGCAACTCCGGCGGCGGGCGCCGCGGCACCGGCGAAGCCAGCACCGCCGCCAGTTGGTCGAGACGGGAGGCATTATCCGCAGGATCGGGGTTCACGCCCGCCAGCCTCGCGACCCCATCCACCGCAACAAGCGTTTTCCCCGCCGCGGAGAAACGGCCCGCCGCCGTGCATTCGGTCGGCGTGGCCCGCCATCGACGACTCCCATTCCCCCGGCTCCGCCCCCCCTCGCAGCCTACTTCACTTCAGGTTCGGCGGTTTGGTCTCCACCGGTGAAAAAGTCTCTTAGGTCTGCGATATCTTCTTTTGCGATCGGTTCTATCGTCGGCACGACACTCCACGGTGCAGGGCTATTCATTCCGATCACCCGATCTCCTTCAATGAGGACCACTAGGCACGGATAAAAATCTGAGGCATAAACGCCCTTCACTTCACAACCAATCACGTCACGCAGCTGGGACTCTAGCTCGACATCCCGCGGCAGCGACGCTGGCCAGCCCGACCAAAGAAGAGGCGGCTCATGCAACTCAAGATCTATCCCAATGCCGTTCGCTAGTAGAATAGCCGTCTTGTTGTAACTAATAGAACTGCCGCCCATGTCGCCCGCCGTTTCTGAGATGGCACAGCGTACGGCTTGGATTCTCTGACCAACTACGTGTGAGCGCGAGACTCTCATTCTTTGCCTAACGCTCACTGGTCAGCCACGCCGAGCTGGCGACTGGAAATTGGAGACGAACCCCGTAGAGGCGTTGCGCTGTAGTCGCGTTTGGCCGGGTCTTCATGGCTCGTGAATTGGCTCCACAACGGCTTTTCCGTCGCGCTCGAACTCCAGCACTGATCCCTTCGGGACTCCAAGCTCCCGGAGCTTCTTCTTCGTGAAGGCCAACGCGTCGCCGAGATCAACCAACTCGATATCGACGCCCACCCAGTCGATCGATCCGTCCTTCCTCTGCATCGTACCGCCGCCTGTAACCTCACCAAGCTTCGCCTTCTCTAGGGCTTCGCCAAGGGGGTCTTCATACTTCTCGCCACGCTCGATAGGTGGCACCTGATCATGAATCTTCGCGAAGACAAAGAACGTCTGGTGCGGAGTCGGTGGCGGCGCTGCATGGACCTGAACGAGGCCAAACAGGCCGAGTAGTATTGCGAGGATGCGCTTCATATTTTGCCGAACGTCAGAGGCGTGCCATGCCGGAAACCGGACAGCGATTGGAAAACGGGCGTGATACCGGCATTGGCACTGGTGTCTGTTCGGCTTCTTCACTCTTCGCTCCTTGAACGCCAATAGCGTTTCACTTTTTGCGTCAGATGAGAATCAACGGCGCATAAAGCAGCTAACATCGCAGAAGCTAGCGGCACGAAAATGCAGCTAGCTGCGTGCAATTTCCATCCGCTGACCTCCTGCCCATGCCAAACTATGGAGACTGGGCTGTGCCCAAATTCTGCGCCTAAAATGGAAATGATAGCGAACACTGCAAATATGAGCGCGAACAGGCGGACAAATCGCTCTTTGAAGGAAGCCTCGGGGCGAAGGAATCGTAGCTTCATGTTTTTGCCCAACAGTGTTCTTCACCTCGACTGAGTTGAAGTTTTGGGGTGGATCTCGGGGCCAGGGCGCAACTGGGTTGAGCTTTGGTCGGTTGCGCAAAAACCGCGGCGGCAGGGTGCACGGCCGGGCAGCGTAGTGCCGGTGGCACGGTGGGCAAGGGATTTGGCCGCGACACCGGTCGTCCCTCGGGGGTCAGTCGAGCGCGGCGGAAACCGGACCGAACAACGGGGGAAGCGGGGTCCGTTTTCGGTCGCCCAGCCGACCACGGAGGGCTGCCGGCGGAGCTCCGGGGTCGGCGGGCCGAGCAATGCGGTAGGCGATGCGACCGGAAAGGTCGCCGGGCGAAGCCCAACGGTCACCGGGGCGAGCGCGGCGGTGGACGCTCCTACCGGCGAGGGCGCGGGGCCGAGTTCGAAGGTAGACGGACCGAGCTTCGCGGTAGCCGGTCCGACCACAGAGGTTGGCGGCCGGTGCTCAACGGTAGCCGCCCCTACCGCGACGGTAGGCGAGCGGAGTTCGGCGGTAGGCGGGCCGAGCTCCGAGGTAGCCGATCCAAGCTTGGAGGTTGGCGCGCGAAGCTCGAAGGTAGGCCGGCGGAGCTTCGGGGTGGGCGGGGCCACCTCACCGGTTGCCACGGCTACCGATGCGGTAAGCGGAGCTACCGCGGAGGTATCTCGGCCAACCTCGGAGGTAGCCGGGCCTACGCCCGAGGTCGGCGGGGCGAGAAGGGAAGACGGGCGGCGGAGCGGAGCGCCACAACGCCCTGGCCCCAGATCAACAGCGTCCAGCCGCAGCGCGGGCCGGGCGAACCCTGCTCGGAAATTCTGCCGCATGGCGGAACAGGTGAGCCGGGTTCGGGGTGGGCAATTGTTGTGAGCTGGACACCGCGTTTCGCACTCACCGGGGCCTCTGCTGGCCAGCAGAGCCCGACCTCGGGACCCTGCGACAAACCCAACCCCGGAGCCGGCGGGGCCTCCGGGGTTGGTGGTCGCCGCCGGGGCGGTGAACCCGGCGGATCGGAACGATACGCTGGCCACGTTTCGCTACGATGGGCCGGCCTCGACGCGGCCGGCTACAAGGAGCAGCAGAGGCGGGAATGTTCGGGGTAGCGGAGATCAGACGGTGGGCGCCGCGTCGCCCACTGTGTCGGAGCGCACCCGGTCGCTCGCGACCACAGCGGGTTGCCCGGGCCCGCACGCGTCGTTGCGGATCCGCCGCCCGCCGGCGCCGGCACCGCGGGCCCGGCTTGCGGTCGCCACCCGGGGCCGCACGCTTTCCCACCGTGGACTGCTACCAAAACGCCCGCACGCTCATCGACACCGCCCACGCGGCCGATCCAAAACGCACCGCCGACGGCCGGCCGGCCGAGCTTGTCTATGCCGATTGCCTGGAGTCCTGGGTTGCGCGCCTCGCGGCGGAAGCCACGCCGCTGTTGCGCCTCGCCGCGCGTTGCCAACACCTCGAACGCTGGTCGGTGCCCCGCGACAGCTTCCCCTTGGACAAGCCGGGCTACCACGCGTGGCGGAAATCACTCTACGTGAAGCAGGCCGAGCGCGCCCGCGAGCTGCTGCTCCAGGCCGGCGTGCCCGCCACCGAGGCGGCCGACGTCGCCACCTGGGTGTCGAAGACCGGCCTCAAGACCAACGCCGGCACCCAGGCCCTCGAGGACGCCGCCTGCCTCGTCTTCCTCGAGAACGAGATCGCCGATTTCGCCGCGCAGCACGCCGACTACCCGCAGGAGAAGTTCGTCGGCATCCTCCAGCGCACCTGGAAGAAGATGAGCGCGCCCGCCCAGCAGTTCGCCCTCGGGCTGGAGCTGCCGGCGCCCATCGCCGCGCTCGTGCGCACCGCCGTCGGCGGCTCAGCGGCGATCTGAGTCGGCCGCGCGCGCACGCAGCCCGACCGGCGAAGCACCGCCCGCCCCGATTGTTGACGGTGTGTCAGGTCCAACCACACTGCCGCCATGCCCAAGCGCCGCCCCACGCCCCCACCGCCCACCCGCGAACACAGCCGCGACGCCATCGTCGCGGCGGCCATACGGCTTTTCGCCGAGCACGGGCTGGAGAACGTCACCTTCGGCCAGATCGCCAAGGCCGCCAAGGTCAGCCGGCCGCTCGTCTACTTCCACTTCAGCAACCAGCGCACGCTCTTCCTCGAGTGCGTCTTCCAGGCCACACGGGAACTGCGCGACCGGTTCATCCGCACGATCGACCCGGCCGACCGCGGGATCGACCAGCTCGAGACCATGGGCCGGACCTACTTCGGCCTGCACGACGACGCCCCCGCGCTCTTCCAGGTGCTCGCCATGTACGAGGCGCAACCGCCGGCCGACAGCTCCACCCGCGAGCTCTACGAACGGATCGAGCTCCTGCATACCGAGATGGACGAGCTGAAATCCGAGATCGTGATGCGCGGCATCCGCGACGGCTCGATCCGCCGCGATGTGGGCGCCCCGCACCTCGTCGGCACCTGCCTGTGGGCGTTCTGCCACGGCCTGGCCCAGCTGCTCGCCGTCAAGGGCCCGCACCTCTGCCAGTGCCTCGGTTTCGACCTACCCAAGACGGTTGATACGGGCATCGCGATGCTCCGCCGCGCGCTCGCCGGGAAACGGGGTTGACGGCCCGAGCGTGGCTGACACTGTGTCAGCCCGCCATGGTTCCTCTCCGCCTCCTCCTCGCCGCGCCGCTCCTGCTGCTCGCGGCCTGCGGTCGCCCGCCGGCCGCCCGGCCCGATGCCGCCCCGCCGATCCGCGTGCAGGTCGCTCCCGTCGTCGTCTCCGCCCGCGCGATCCCGGTGCGCGTCCCGGGGGTCGTCTCCCGCCGCGCCGAGTC
This sequence comes from Verrucomicrobiota bacterium, assembly GCA_023447015.1. GTDB lineage: Bacteria > Verrucomicrobiota > Verrucomicrobiia > Opitutales > Opitutaceae > CAJCBL01. The sequence continues at coordinate 11,702 of JAEXPG010000427.1, read as the reverse complement.
GTCGCTGGCGTTCAAGGCGGCCGGCATCGTCCGCGTCGTCACGGTGCGGGTCGGCGACAAGGTCGAGGCGGGCCAGTTGCTCGCCAGCCTCGATCTCGCCGAGATCGACGCCCAGCTCGCCCAGGCGCGCAGCGGGGTCGAGAAGGCCCGCCGCGACCGCGACCGAGCGCTCGAGCTCAAGGAGCGCGACGTCGTCTCCACCGAGCTCGCCCAGAACGCGGCCACCGGCCTCGAGCAGGCCGAGGCGGTGCTGCGCATCGCCGAGTTCAACCGCGCGCACGCCGTGATCATCGCCCCTTCCGCCGGTCACATCCTCAAGCGTCTGGTCGAACCCAACGACGCCGTCGCCGTCAACAAGGTCGCCATCCTTTTCGCGTCGGAGGACGAGGGCTGGATCGCCCGCGCGGGCGTGCCCGAGGCCGAAGCCGCCCGCCTCCGGGTCGGCGACTCGGCGACGGTCAACCCGCCCGGCCAGACGCCGCTCGCCGGCACACTCGCGCAGATCTCCGAGGCCGCCGATCCGGCCACCCGCACAGTCGAGCTCGAGGTGCGTCTCGACACCGCCCCCGCCTCGCTGCGGTCGGGCTCGGTGGTCGACCTCGAGCTCCAGCCGGGCGATGTCGCCGGCCGCCCGGTCGTCCCGGTGACCGCGCTGGTCGAGGGCGACGGCAAGGCGGCGCATGTGTTCCTCGCCGCGGCGGACGGCCGCACGGTGCACCGGCGGAAAGTGACCGTGCAGGCGGTCGACGCCGGCCAGGCCTACCTGGCGACGGAGGTCCCCGCCGGCGCGAGCATCGTCGTCTCGGGCGCGGAGTTCCTGCGCGAAGGCGCCGCCATCGAGGTCGTTCCCTGACCGCCGGGCCCGTCCGGCTCCCGCGCCATGAAGCTCACCTCGTTCTCCGTCCGGAACCACCAGTTCACGATCCTGGTGTTCCTCTGCCTCGCGGCCGTCGGCTACAACTCGTTCCGCGAGATCCCGCGCTCGGAGGATCCGAAGCTGCTGATCCCGGCTTCGTCCATCATCGTCGTGTGCCCCGGCGCCAACGCCGTGGAGATGGAGCGCCTCGTGGCCCGGCCGCTCGAGGACGCCGTCAAGGAGCTCGACGACCTGCACAAGCTGAACACCTCCGTCGAGGACGGCGTGGCCGTGCTCGGTGTGGAGTTCTACTACGGCACCAACCCCGACACGAAGTACAACGACGTGCTCCGCCAGGTGAACGCCGTGCGCGGGAGCCTTCCGGCCAACACCGCCTCCGTCGAAGTCCGCCGCTGGCAGACCAACAACGTGGCCATGCTGCAGCTGGCGCTCGTCTCGCCCGACGCCAGCTATGCCCGCCTGCAGGATCTCGCCGAGCGGCTGCGCGAGCGCCTCGAGGCCATTCCCGGCGTGCGCGACGTGCAGAAGTGGGCCTACCCGGAGAAGCAGGTGCGCGTCTCCCTCGACCTCCCCCGGCTCGCGCAGATGCGCCTGCCGCTGGCGCAGGTGATCGCCGCAATCCAGGGAGCCAATACCAACATTCCCGGCGGCGCGGTCGAGAGCGGCGCGCGCCGTTTCAACCTCAAGACCACCGGCGCCTACGCCAGCCTCGACGAGGTGCGCCAGACCCCGCTCGCCGGCTCCGGCAACGCCGTCGTGCGCGTGGGCGACGTGGCGGAGGTCGAGTGGGCGACGGAGGAGCTGGAGCAGTTCGGCCGGTTCAACGGCGAACGCGCCGTCTTCGTGACCGTGCGCCAGCTCAACGACCAGAACCTCCTCGCGCTGCGCGACCGCGTGCGCGAGCGCCTCGCGGCGTTCCGCCCGGAGCTGCCGGGCGACGTGCGGCTGGAGCTCGCCTTCGACCAGGCGGTGAACGTGGAGCGCCGCATCGGCGGCCTCGAGAAGGACTTCCTCATCGCGATCGGGCTGGTGCTGGTCACGATCCTGCCCCTGGGCTTCCGGGCGTCGCTGCTGGTCGCCCTCTCGATCCCGCTCTCGCTGGCGATGGGCGTGACCCTGCTGCACCTCACCGGCCACAGCCTCAACCAGCTGACGATCGTCGGGATGGTCATCGCGCTCGGCCTGCTCGTGGACGACTCGATCGTCGTCGCCGAGAACATCGCCCGCTTCCGCCGCCTCGGCCATCCGCCGATCGAGGCGGCCATCGCCGCGACCGAGCAGATCGCCATCGCGGTGATCGGCACGACCGCCACCGTGCTCTTCGCCTTCCTCCCGCTGGCCATGATGCCGGGCGACTCCGGGCAGTTCATCCGCGGCCTGCCGCTGTCGGTGATGTACACCGTCGTGGCCTCGATGTTCGTCGCCCTGACGATCATCCCCTTCCTCGCCAGCCGCCTGTTGCGCGGCCATGAGGACCCGGAGGGCAACGCCATCCTGCGCGGCCTGATGCGCGGCATCCATGCCACCTACCGGCCGCTGCTCCACTGGTGCATGCAGCACCGGGTGAAGACCGTGCTCTTCGCCGCGGCGTTGCTCGGCGGTTCGCTCCTGCTGGTCCCGCACATCGGCTTCAGCCTGTTCCCGAAGGCCGGCCTGCCGCAGTTCCTCGTGAAGATCCGCGCCACCGAGAGCACCGCCGTCGGCACGAGCGACGCCCTCGCCCGCCAGGTCGAGGCCGTGCTCGCGCGCACCCCGGAGATCGTCTGGTACTTCACCACGGTCGGGAAGGGCAACCCGCAGGTCTACTACAACGAGTCCAACGAGCAGCAGAAGGCCAGTTTCGCCGAGGTCTTCGCCTCGCTGCACCATTTCGATCCGTCGACCAGCCCCGCGCTGCTCGACCGGCTGCGGGCGGAGTTCCAGAAGATCCCCGGCGCCCAGATCCAGCTGAAGGAGTTCGAGAACGGCCCGCCGATCGCCGCGCCGATCGCGGTGCGGGTGCTCGGCTCCGAGCTCGACGGGCTGCGGAAGCTCGGCGCCCAGGTCGAGGCGCTGCTCGCCGGCGTCGAGGGGACCGAGAACATCGACAACCCCCTGCGCACCTCCCGCACCGATCTGCGCCTGCGCCTCAACCGCGCCGCCGCCGCCCTGGCCGGCGCGCCCGAGGCGGAGATCGACCGCGCCGTGCGCCTGGCCTTCGCCGGGCTCAACATCGCCCGCTTCCGCGAGGCCGACGGCGACGAGTACAACCTCCAGCTCGTCCTGCCGCGCGGCGATCGCGCCTCCCTCGACAACTGGCGGCACATCCTGGTCCCGACGACCTCCGGCGCGTATGTGCCGATCGACCAGGTGGCGACGCTCGAGTTCGAGTCCGCACCGCCGGTGATCCAGCGCTTCAACCGCGAACGCTCCGTCACCGTCAAGGCGTGGGTGAGGAACGGCTACAACACGGAGCGCCTCACCGACGAGGTCGTGCGCCGGCTCGGCGCGATGGAGTTTCCTCCCGGCTACCGCTGGGAGCTCGGCGGCGAGGCCGAGAGCCGGGCGGAGACCTTCGGAGGCTTCGGCACCGCCATCCTCGTGGCGCTCTTCGGTGTGCTCGCGGTGATCGTGCTCGAGTTCCGCAGCTACCGCGGCACCGCCATCGTCGCCTCGGTCATCCCGCTCGGCGTGATCGGGGGCCTCGTCGGCCTCTGGCTCACCGGCTACTCGCTCTCCTTCACCGCCACGATCGGCTTCATCGCGCTCATCGGCATCGAGATCAAGAACAGCATCCTGCTCGTCGACTTCACCAACCAGCTGCGCGAGAAGGGCGTGCCCTTGAAGGCCGCGATCGAGCAGGCGGGCGAGATCCGCTTCCTGCCGGTCGTGCTCACCACCGCCACCGCGGTGGGCGCCCTCATGCCGCTGGCGCTCCAGCGCTCGGAGTTCTTCTCGCCGCTGGCGATCGTGATTCTCGGCGGCCTCATCAGCTCCCTGCTGCTCTCCCGCCTCGTCACGCCCGTGATGTTCTCGCTCATCCCGCCGCCCGGACCGGAGACCGCGCCCCGCCAGCAGGCCTGACCGCGCCGCCCCGCCCGCTCCTCGCGGCGGGGGTCCGGCCCGGCCGGGAAAGACCGGCTCAGCTCGCCGGGCCGACCGCCCTGCCCTGCAGGTGAATCGACGGCGCAACGGCGCCAGGCCTCAACGCGGCCGGACGAGCAGCAGCGTGCGATCGTCGGCCGCGGGGGCGTTGAACGCGAAGGTGCACAGCGCCCGGTCCACCTGTTGCCGGATCTCCGCCAACGGCAGATGCCGCGACTCGCGCAACACCTCGGCCAGGCGCTCCCGGCCGAATTCCTCGCCCTCGGGATTCGCCGTCTCGGTGATGCCGTCCGTGTACAACACCAGCAGATCCTGCGAGGCCAGGGTCACCACCTGTTCCTCCAGGCATTCGTCGAACAGCGCCCCGGGATCCAGCCCGAGCGCCATCCCGGCCGGGCACAGTTCGACCACCTCGCCGCCGCCGGCGCGGATGACCAGCCCCGGCTCGTGGCCGGCGCGGCAGACGCAGAACTCGTTCTTCGCGAGGTCCAGGATGCCGTAGACCGCGGAGATGAACATCGATTTCGGCATGTCCGGCTGGACGATGTAGTTCACCATCCGCAGCACGTTCGTCGGGGCCCAGCCGCCTTGGGCCTTCACGCGCAGGGCCGTGCGGCAGGAGGCCATCATCAGCGCGGCCGCGGTGCCCTTGCCCGACACGTCGGCCACGGCGAAACCCCAGCGCTTGTCGCCCACCTCGAAGAAATCGTAGTAGTCCCCGCCGACGAGCCGCGACGGCGTGTAGAGCGTGTCGATCTCCACGGCGCCGATGTCCGGATAGACGTTCGGCAGCAGATGCTGCTGCACCTCGTGCGCAATCCGCAGATCGCGCTCGCGGGCCATGCGGTCCCGGTCCTCGGCCTCCCGGCGGGCGGTCACATCGGTCAGGATGCCCTCATGGTGCGTGGCGCGCCCGTCGGCATCGAAGCGTACCGCCGTCCGATCGTCCACCCAGCGGATCTGGCCGTCGCGCCGCACGATGCGGTACTCCTGCCGGTACTCCGGATGCCCCGCGAAGGTGTGGGCCCGAACCTCGTCCATGACGCGCGCGGCGTCATCGGGGTGGATGAGGTCCAGATAACGGATGCGCCCGCTCACCAGGTCCTGCGCCCGGTAGCCGAACTGGGAGATGCTCTCGGAGACGAACTGCACCGCCCACCCCTCCTGCGCGCTCCAGAGCACGGCGACCGACGGGGACCGGTCGATGATCCGCTCCAGTTCCTCGCGCCGCTCGAGCGAGGCCCGCAGCTCCATCTGCGCCTCGTGCCGGCGCGAGATGTCGCGGCCGATGCCGAAGAACGTCGCGGCCCCCTTCTCGTCGCGGATCACCGACCCGGTGGTCGCGTGCCAGCGCCAGTCCCCGTCGATGTGCCGGATGCGGTATTCGACCGAGCGGCTCGAGATCCCGGACGCCACCACTTCGCGGAAGAAAGTCCGGCAGGCCTCCACGTCGTCGGGATGCACAAACTCGGTGAACGGATGGCCGACGACATCGCCCAGTGCGTGCCCGAGCTTGAGCGTCCAGGCCGGCGAGACGAACGTGAACACCCCCTGCGCGTCCAGCGAGTACAGGATCTCGCTCGCGTTCTCGAAGTACCGCCGCAGCCGCAGCTCGCTCGCCCGCGCCTCCTGCTCCGCCCGCACGCGGTCGGTGATGTCGACCAGCATTGCGAAGTGCTGGGTGATCCGGCCCGCCTCGTCGCGCAACACCGCCACGGTGAGCTGTCCCCAGACGATCCGGCCGTCCTTGTGGACGTAGCGTTTCTCGAGGGTGAAGCTGTCCATCTCGCCCTGCCGCAGCCGGGCCATGAGCTCCTCCTGGTCCTCGCGGTCGTCGGGGTGGGTCGCCTTCAGGAGGTTCTCGTAGCTGCGCGCCTCCGAGTAGCTCAGGCCGATGATCTGGCAGAAGCGGTCGTTGAGGTGGTAGATGTCGGGATCCCCCCGCTCGACCCAGCTGATGCCGACGGGCGCGTGTTCGAACAACACCCGCAGCTGGTCGTGGGCCGCCTTGAGTTGGGCCGTTCGCTCCACCACGCGCTGCTCGAGGCTCTGCGTGAGCTGCCGCACCTCCAGCTGCGCCAACTTCTCCTCGGTGACATCCGTCAGGATGCCGTCGTAGAAGGCGACGCGCCCGGCCTCGTCGCGCCGGATGACCACGCGGTCGCGGATCCAGCGCACCTGGCCATCCTTGCGGATGATCCGGTGTTCCAGCTGGGTGGGGTTGCGCCCCTCGAGCGCCGCCTGGGCATGCTCCAGCACCGCCGCCCGGTCCTCCTCGGGCACCATGGCGATCCAGAGGTTGGGATTCTGGAGGAACTCCTCCATCGAGTAGCCGGTCACGGCCAGACACGATGGGGTGTGCGTGGTCGCCACGGCCTGGCCGTCGCGGACCTCCACGGTGTAGTGGTAGTCCGTCACCGACGCCAGGAGCAGGCGGTAAAGCTTCTCGCTCTGCTGCACCTGCTCGGTGCGCTCGCGCACATGCCGCTCCAGATCACGGGTGAGCCGGCTGAGCTCCTCCTCCACCCGTTTGAGCCGGCTAACATCGGTGTGGATCGTGAGGAAGCCCTGCAGCTGCCCGTCGTCGCCCGCGACCGGCGTGATGGTGGTCTCGACCCAGAAGAAGGTGCCGTCCTTGGTGCGGTTGCGGATGACTCCGCGCCAGAGCTGCCCGCCCAGCACGGTCGCCCACAGCTCCCGCCAGAACTCCGCCGGATGGTACCCGGAGTTCACCACCCGGTAGGGGTGTCCGACCAGCTCCTCGCGCGGGTAACGGCTGATCTCGCAGAACCGGTCGTTGACGAACCGGATGATCCCCCGCGCATCCGCGATGCTCACGATGGAATGAGCATCCACCGCCGCCCGCAGCCGGGCGAGAAAACGCTCCGGCAGGACGCCGTTTTCCGGAAACACCTCCGGCACGGCGGAGTCGGACGCGGACTGGTTCGGGTTCTCGGAGGCCATCGGTGTCGTTCAAATGCGCCCCGCTACCATGCACCAACCCCGGCCGGGCGCCAGCAGTATGCCGATACTTTGCGTGGAATGCGGAAGCGGCGGATCGATCACTCCGCCTCCGCCCGCCATGCCTCGAGATAGTCGACCAAGGCCGCGTAGGCGGCCACTGCGGCATGCTCCTGCGCTGTGGTCCTGTTCACGCCGTCCAACGCCAGAAACGCCTCCCGCCGGATCTCCCGGTTGTCGACCAGCCGGTGGCACAGCGCCCAGAAACAGCCGGGCTCAAGAAAGCCGCGCTCCGGTGCCGGCTCGGCATACCCGGTGGTCGCCACCGCGAGGTCGCTGCCGAACAGCGCGCACGCCCCGCGCGCCATCTGCCAGGCCACCTCGGCCGACACACAGTCGACCGGCTCGGCCGCCGCCCGATCCACCCCAAGGTGCCGAACCTTCTGCGCGAGCGTGTAGGCCGTGAGCCCCCCGCGGAAAAACACCGAGGCGCCCGGCTCGGCGGTGATCTGCGCCTGCAACCGGCCGCCGGTCATGCTCTCCGCCACCGCCAACGTCAGCCGCGGCGGACCCGACATCAGGTGTTTCAACATGGCGAGAACGTTCCGACAATCCGGCGCCTCCGGCAATCCCGCGCCGTGCCTGCGCGAGGCCGCACGGAAGAACCGGAAAACTGGCTCCACAACCCCGGCCGGCTGGTCGGTCCAGCGAGGGGTGCCGGCGGGCGGCCCACTTCCGGACCGCCACGCTTGCTTGTCTGGGAATCGCCCGAGCCGCCGCACTGGCGGCGGCCGTGGGGCGTTCATCACCGGCCAGGCCGGTGCGTCAGGCGATCTGCCGGTACTTCACCGGCGGGATCTTGAAACGATGGCCGGAATCCAGATCGGTGAAGATGTGCCACGTCGGGTCGTCCGCCCGATGCACAAACACCTCCAGAACCTGCCCTTGGTTGTAGTGATATTCCTCCGCCTCGATCAGGTGGTCCTCGTGCCGAATGGCCTCGCCGAGTTCCCCGGAATGATTCTCCAGAATCTCAATTTTCCAATTCATGGGAGTAAGGGGTTACACTGCATGCGCCAGGGGTTGGCGCACCCGGCATCATGCCCCGCGACCTCCGACGGTCAAGCGGCACCTCCCCCGCCGCCGCCACCTAGAAGTAAATTTCCCGCTCAGCGGTGCCCGTCCTTCTCGGCCCGGGCCTGCAGCGCCTCCAGCCCCTGCTCCAGCTCCCGGCCCTCGGCCCGGCGCAGCAGCAGCCCGAACCAGCGCACGAGCGGGCTCCAGCCCAGCTGCGCCTCGCTGGTCCAGGTGAGATGCGTGCCGCGTCCTCCACCGGTGGAGACAAGGTCGAAGGTCCCTTCCGTCGCGACCGGCAGGCCGGCGAACTCCATCCGGTAGCGCATCCGCTCCGGCTCGCGGGCCTCGAGGATCTCCGCGCGGCCGCCGCCTTGGCTCGCGCTGCGCCACTGCGTCCACGCGCCGGCGCCGGTGGTCGTGGGCGAGAAGCTCGTCTCCATCTGCGGGTCGCGCGCCGCCCACGGGCTCCACTCGCGCCACCGCGCCAAATCACCGACCATCGGATACACCGCCGCGGGCGGCGCGGCGATCGCGACCGCGCGCACCACCCGGTACGAGCGGGGCAGGACGAAGCCGACAAGCGCCAGCACGGCCACGAGGAGGGCGAAGGTCAGGCTGAGGCGGAAAAGGTAGCGCATGGAAAAGGATCGCGCCGGCCGGATCGGGGCGGCCGCGCCACAGGTGCTAGGCCAGCTCGACGCCGACAGGGCAATGGTCCGAGCCCGTCACCGCCGGCTGGATGAAGGCGTTCTTCAACCGCGGCCGCAGCGCGGCCGAGAGGCCGAAGTAGTCGATGCGCCACCCGATGTTCCGGGCGCGGGCGTTGCTCATGTGGCTCCACCACGTGTACTGGCCCGCGAGCCCGGGATGCAGCTCGCGGAACGTGTCCACGAAGCCGGCCGCCACGAGGTTCGAGAATCCCTCGCGCTCCTCCCAGGTGAAGCCGTGGGTGCGCTCGTTGCTCTTCGGGTTCGCCAGGTCGATCGGCGTGTGCGCGACGTTGAGGTCGCCGCAGAACACCACCGGCTTCTTCGCCTCGAGCTGCTTGAGGAACTTCAGGAACGCCGGATCCCACTCCTTGTGCCGGTACGGCAGCCGCTCCAGCTCGCGCTTCGCGTTGGGCGTGTAGACGTTCACGAGGAAGAAGTCCTCGAACTCCGTCGTGAGCACGCGGCCCTCCTTGTCCTCGAGCAGGCCGCCGAGCCCGCGCTGCACGCCGAGCGTCTTGCGGCGGGTCAGCGTGAGCGTGCCGCTGTAGCCGGCCTTCTCCGCGCTGTTCCAGTGCGCCGCATAGCCCTCCGGCCAGATCACGTCGACCTGCTCCTCGCGCGCCTTCGTCTCCTGCAGGCAGACGACGTCGGCCTGCTCGCGCTCGATCCAGTCGAGCAGTCCCTTGTTCAAGGTGGCGCGCACGCCGTTGACGTTCCAGCTGACAAGCTTCATGCGCCGCCGAGCCAAGCCGCATCGCCGCCCGCGGCGAGCGAAAACCGGGCGCGCGGTCCGCGGCACCCGTCCGTCGCGGGACCCGGCTGACGCGGGGATCGCGGGATGCGCCGCCCCGCCCGCGGCTTCGTCCCGCACTTGCCCCTCCGCCGGCCCGGCGCCACGCTGCGCCGCATGCGCGTCCACCTCGTCCGCTTCTACCTCAAGCCCGACCTCCCGGCCGAACGCCGCGCCGCCCTGCGCGCCGGGCTCGAGTCGCTGCGCGCCATCCCGACCGTGCGCCAGCTCTTCATCGGCACGCCGGCCCCCGTGCCCGCGCGCCCGGTGATCGACGCCGACTTCGGCTTCGCCCTCACCGTGATCTTCGACGACCTCGCCGGCCACGACGCCTACCAGACCCACCCCGTGCACCTGAAGTTCGTCGCCGACAACAAGGACAGCTGGACCCGGGTCGCCGTCGTCGACGCCGCCTGACCCCCGCGCGACGGTCCGCCTTGTCGCCCCGCCAACGCCTCTCTTCGCCCGACAACCACCACTCGCCGTGGCCCAACCCAAACCCGCCGCTCCCGCCCCGGCCTCCTGCCGGCTCGAGGTCAAGGTCATCCCCGGCGCCTCGCGCGACGAGGTCGCCGGCACCATGGGCAACGCCGTGAAGATCAAGCTGCGCGCGCCGCCCGTCGAGGGCCGCGCCAACGAGGCGCTCATCGCGTTCCTCGCGGACCAGCTCGACCTGCCGCGCCGGGCCTTCTCGCTCGTGCACGGCGACACCTCGCGCCAGAAGCTCCTGCGCATCGACGGGCTCGACCTCGCCACCGTCCGCGCCCGCCTCGGCGCCTGACCCCGCCCTCAGCACCAGCGCCGCACGCGCCGGCAGTAGTCGGCATAGGCGTCGCCGAAGATCCCGCGCAGCGTCGCCTCCTCGTTCGGGATGACCGCGCCGTTGATCACGGCGAAAAACAGCGGCGGGGCGAACAACAGGCCCACCTGCCCCCACCACAGCCACGGCACGAACGCCCCCAGCAGCATCCCGAGGTAGATCGGGTTGCGCGAGAAGCAGAACGGCCCGCGGCAGAGCAGGCTGGTCGGCCGGCGAAGCGGCAGGATCGTCGTCCGGTAGCGGCGAAACTCGATCCACGCCCACACGATCAACCCGAGCGCGAGCACCGCCACGCCTCCCGCCACCGCCGGCGCACGGAACCACACCGCCCGCAAAGCCGGCACCCAACGGGTGAGCCCGACCGCCGCACCGAGGGAAAACACCAGCGCCGCCGGCGGAGGGATTTTGGACAAGGGAGACATCGTCGCCGGAGCCTGCCGGAGACGCCGGGGTCCGTCCAGCCCGCCCCGCCCGCAGGCATGATCACCTGGTTGAACGGCGAATATCCCGGACCTCTCAAGCAACATGAACCCGAAACCACGGATTTCACGGATGAACACGGATCATCCAGCGACCATCCGTGCAAATCCGTGTGATCCGTGGTCAATCTCCGGCCCGATCGCCCTGCAGAGTTGGTCCCCCGCAAGGCCGCGCCCCTGCGCGCGTCTACGCTGAGTAGCAAAGACCGATCCCTGGACCAGCGCCGCCCCTCCGAGCGCCCACGTCCGGTTCGCATCCGGGCCGGCGCTCGACTCCCGGCTCGATCACCGGCGCGAGCCGCGACGGTTCAGCGTTTCCGCCACCACCGCCCTACTCGCGACAACACCCCGCCCAGCAGGAACGCCGCCCCAGAGGCGCCGCCTACTTCTCGACCTTGTACGAGAGCGCGAGTTCGTCGCCGGGCAGACCGCGGATGCCCCAGTTGTGCTTCGGCGTCTCGTGGATCGTGATCTCGACATCCTGCCGCGCGATGCCGAGTTCGCGCTCGAAACGCTCGAAGATCGAGCGGATCAGCTGCTTCTTCGTCTCCACCGTGCGGCCCTCGAACATGCTGATCTCGATGATCGTGTACCGCTCGCTCCGGTCCGCCGGATAGATGAAGTCCTCCGCCGCCAGGGCGATGAACCGGTGGAACCGCTTGTCCGCCGGCAACGCGAGCGCCGCGCTCACGCAGCCGTGCAGCACGTCCGAGATGGCCTGCCGCCGGCCGGCGAGGTGTTCGCGTCGGGAATAGATCAGGATCTGCGCCATGGTGGGGCGACGCTACGGGACGTCACCGAAGTTTGAAGCCCCAAGTGCGCTCGCGTTCCGCGGCGACCATCGCCCCGCCGGTTGCCGCGGCGCTCGGTGTCCCCCCAACCGTCGCCCCCGTCCCCCCCGGCG
>JAEXPG010000361.1 GCA_023447015.1 Verrucomicrobiota bacterium | reverse complement strand
CGACGGTGCAGACGCCGCGGGCGACGGCGCCGTTTTCGGAGAGCGTGTTGGCGAGACGGTAGCCGACCATGGCGAAGGACGCGGATGTCGTGCTGGCGACGGCGGCGGGCGAACGGAGGAAGGTGGCGAGCTGGACGAAGGCGTCGCGGCCGAAGAAATCGTCGGCGCCGATCACGGCGAAGGGCTCGCAGATGGCGTCGCGCGCGCACCACACGGCGTGGCCGGTGCCCCATGGCTTCTCGCGGCCGGCGGGCACGGTGGCGCCGGCCGGCAGGGCGTCGAGCGCCTGGAAGACGGTGTCGACTTGGACCCGGCCGGCGTACTTGGCGGCGACCTGGGAGTTGAAGGCGTCGGCGAAGTCGCGGCGGATGACGAAGACCACGCGGCCGAAGCCGGCTCGGATGGCGTCGAAGACTGCGTAGTCCAGGATGGTTTCGCCACCGGGGCCGACCGGGTCGAGTTGCTTGAGCCCGCCGTAGCGGGACCCCATGCCGGCGGCGAGGACGAGAAGAGTGGGAGCGGAGCTGGCCATCGCCCCGAGCGAAGGGGAAGCGGCGGGGGTTGGCAAGGGGGCGCGCGTGGGGCCGAAGGAGACGGAGATCCGCGCGAGGGATCCAGCGAGGCGGTGCGCGCGTGGCGGGGAAACACCGGCGGATTCGCGCTTGGCAGCCGGCGGGTCCCATCCCTGATCTGGTCCCCATGAACGTCCGGTTACGACAATGGCGTGAGGGGGACTTGGATCCGTTCGCGGCACTCAACTGCGACCCGGAGGTGATGCGATATTTCCCGGCACCGCTCACGCGCGAGCAGAGCGATGCATTCGCTCGGCGCCAACAGGACCTGATCGCGACACGCGGCTGGGGGTTGTGGGCGGTGGAAGCGGACGGGGTGTTCGCAGGATTTGCCGGGCTCGCGGTCCCGAGTTTCGCGGCGCCATTCATGCCGTGTGTCGAGGCCGGGTGGCGACTGGCCCGGCCCTTCTGGGGGCGGAGCATTGGATTCGAGGCGGCCCGGCAGGCTGTGGAACAGGCGTTTGGGCGGATCGGACTCGAAGAGCTGGTGTCGTTCACCGCCACGGTGAACACCCGTTCGCGACGCCTGATGGAGCGGCTGGGCTTCGTGCACGATCCTGCCGGAGATTTCCTGCACCCCAAGATCCCGGCGGACCATGAGCTTTGCCGGCATGTCCTCTACCGGAAACAGCGTCCGGCCGATTCGGGCGGTGTGTGATTGAAAAAAAACACCGGAGCAGGAATGTGGCAGCTTGACCCGGGCCGGCAGGGGGCTCGCCGACGGGCCGTGGTGTATTGAAGAGGCTCTTGCCTGTGGGGGACTGTGGCGTTGTCCTGAGGACCGGACCGCCACCGCGATGAACCAGCCGTTGAGCCCTCACCGAAACCAGTCTGCGGAGCGCAAGACGATCGCTTCGTCGGCGTGCTGGTAGCAGGCGCGTGAGAGGTGCGACGCATGGATATCCTGTCACACGGACTCTGGGGAGGCCTCGCCTTCGGTCGCCGATGCCGGCGCGACTATCTGTGGGCGTTCGGAGCCTCGCTGATACCGGATGTGCTCGGCGAGGGAGTCATGTTCGGTGTGGCCACGCTGACGGGCCTGTCGTTGCCGAGTGCCGGGCATGGGCATCCGAACATCACGGAATTCCCGCTCCCGCTACAGCAGTGCTACAACGTGACGCACAGCCTGGCGGTCTTCGCGGTGGTGTTCCTCGCCGTTTGGTCCGTGCGCCGGAGTCCTTTCCTGCCGCTCGCGGCCTGGGGGCTGCACATCCTGGTCGACATCCCGCCGCATTCCCTCGCGCTCTTCCCCACGCCGTTCCTGTGGCCGTTCTCGGATTTCAAGGTGGACGGCATTCCCTGGCATACGTCCACCGTGCTGATTCCCAACATCCTGTCGTTGATCGGCGCCCATGTCTGGTGGCTGTATGCGCGCCGTAGCCGGCCCTGTGCGGACGGAAACGCGGCTCGGAGGGCGGACCGGTGAGGCGGCGGTCCGGGTGTCCGCCGGTATGGAGGCCGGCTCCTCGAGAGTCCTCCGTTTCCGCTGCCGCAGGGCTCCGCACGGAGCCGTCCTGCGGCGGCGGGGAGCGGCCGATCACTTCGCCACGAGCTCGTAGTGGAGGGTATTGTCCTTCGGCGAAACGGTGAAGGTGAGGCGGCCGGCGGCGTAGGCGGTCTTCACCTCGCGGGCACGGGTGCCGTCGGGCTTGAGGGCGAAGACGGTGCGCGGGCCGTCGACGGCGAGGGCGATGGTGGCGGGCACCCGCTCGGCGATGGTCGGGCCGTGGCCCCAATCACCGCCGATCGAGGTGCGGGCGGAGTTCCATTTCATGCCCTGGTTCTCGGCGCGGGCGACGATGGTCACGAGCGCGCGTTTGGCGGAGGCGAGCGGCTGGTCGTCGAGCGCGATGGCGGCGACGGTGGCGAAGGCGCGGCCGAAGCGCGGGCAGGTGACGGTGAGCGGGCCGGCCTGGGTGGTGGCGCCGCCGAGGAAACCGGTCGCGACCGCGGCGCGCTCGACCGCGGCGACGAACACCTGGCCCTGCGGGTTCTTCAGCACCTGGGCGGGGCCGGCCTCCGGCTTGCCACGACGTGCGAGCGACGTCGGTCCCGGCGCGGGGAGGTTGGCGACCTGCAGGCGGCAGTCGAGGAAGTCGAAGGGACGGTCGGGGTTGAGCTTGGCCCAGAGCATGTCGAAGTGCATGGCGTCGCCCCAGACCGGCGTGCCCGGACGGAGTTCGGCGACGGCGGGGGCGACCGGCACGAGGCCGGTGCGGAAGACGCGGGTGGCGAAGGGGGCGAGCGACCACTTCGCGGGGGGGTTGAGCTGGTCGAAGAAGTCGCTGATGCGGCCGTCGGGGTTGCGGGAGCCGTAGGAGCCGAAGGCGAAGGGGTAGATCGCATCCCAGTTCTGGCGACACGCGAAGACGGTCAGTTCGGGGTACATCTCGCAGGCGTAGTCGCTGGTGGCGGGGTGGTCGTACTCGCTCACGGCGAAGGGCTTCCCGGCGACGCGGAGGTAGGCGAGGTTGCCGAGTTCGCCGAAGCGGCGCGGGCCGAAGACGGCGACCATGGGCGAGTTGTCGATCGTCCAGTTGGCGCGGTCCCAGCCGGTGCCGGGGAAGTTCGGGTGCTGCCAGTAGACATGGGTGTCGGCGAACTCCATGGACTGCTCGCGGTCGAGGGCGGGCAGCCCGCTGAAATTGATCTGGGAGCAGGCCATCGGCGCCTGCACGCCGAGGTCGTTGCGCAGGAAGGCGCGCATCTCCTCGGCGAAGGCGCGGTCGATGCCGGCGAGGAAGGCGATCCAGTCGGCCCATTGCCGGGTGGACGGCTCGGTCGGCAGCGGGATGGTGCGGGCCTCGAGGCTCAAGTCGGGGCGGAGCCCCTGGCCGCCGCCGCCGGCGGAGAACTGCAGGCCGCGGACTTCGAGCCGGTTGGGCTGGGTGCCGAGGTTGAGACTGAGGGTGGCGAGGCCTCCGGCGACGGAGTGCGCGGGAAAGACCAGGCGGATCGGCTTCCACTCGGGGCCGACGGAGCCCTGGGCGAGCAGGCCGAGGCTGCGCCACTCCTCGCCCGGACGCGTGGTGTTGTCGTTGGAGACGCCGACGCCGATCTTGCCGGCGCTGGAAGCGCGGGCCTCGAAGGTGATGGTGTAGACGGTGTTGTCCGCGAGGCGGAGGCCGTCGGCCGAGAGCTGGACGCTCCAGTCCGGGCCGTTGGCCCGGGTGACATCGACGACGAAGGCGGAGGCGTCGGGCCCGGGCGTGAAGGTGGCGGCGGCGCTGTGGCGGAGCCTGAGCTGCCACTTCGTTGTCGCGGGGGCGATCACCGGAGCGGGCGTGGGGGCGCCGGCGGGGGCGGCCCAGGCGGTGGCGAGGGCCGCGGTGTCGGCGTACCGGCCGGCGAGCCACGTGTTCCACCGGGTCTGCAGGTCGGAGCGGAAGGGCTCGGGGAAGCGCTCCGCGCCCTGACCGAGATCGCGGGTGAAGTAGCCGAGGACCGAGTTCTCGTTGTTGATCTCGACGATGGCGACGGCGGGGTCGTCGACCGGCGCGAGGCCGGTGTAGGGGTTCTTGGTGGTGAGCAGCCGGCGGGCGTAATCCTTCTGGAGCTCGATCATGCGGCGGTCGAAGAAGTCGACGCGCTTCTGGAAGTCGGGGAACTGGGCGACGGACTCGGGGAAGCCGTCGGCGGCGCCGAGGGTCTTGGAGACCTTGAGGTTGATGTTCGAGTAGATGCCGTGGCGCGCGAGGATGGCGATGAGGCGGTGGACCTTGTCGAGTTGGGCGGCGTCGAGGGCGAGGCGCTCGGCGCGGTCCTTGGGCCAGAGGCTGCCGCCGGTGCCGATGCCCCAGGAGTTATCCATATGGTGGAGACGGACGATGTTGACGCCCGCCTTGGCGAGACGGCGGGCGAGCAGCTCGGCGTCCTCGGCGGAGGGGAAGGCGTCGTCGGAGGCGAGGTTGACGCCGAAGAAGCGGAGGGGGCGGCCGTCGGGAGTGACGAAGGCGCCGTCCTTCACCGCGATGCGGCCGAGCGCGCCGGCGGGGCCGGGATTGAGCGCGGAGGTGTCGAGCGCGGAGCCGGCGGCGGGCTCGACCATGGGCCAGACGAACCAGCCGGAGGGCTCGGACGGTTTGGCGGTGCCGGAGAACGGCAGGGCGGCGGTGAGG